>JBICHM010000352.1:0-5247 GCA_043101835.1 Phycisphaerales bacterium
GCAGGATTCGGTCTTCAGTCCCAGAACAAATCCCTGCTGTCCCCGGGCGCGCTGGATGCGGGTGACGCGCGCGAGAATGCTTCTGCCGGGCGTGTCGGAGCGTCCGGCGAAGTCGAGCATGACGGAGCGGTTCTTAGGGACGGCTTCGTCCACGAGCACGCACATGCCCTTCTTGCTCACGTTGAGCACGGCGCCGGTCAGTCGTTTGATGGGCGCGTTGGCGTCGTCGATCTCGATCAGACTGATGGCGGTGGCGACATCGCGGCGCGCGTGGGTGCGCCGTTCGGCCTGCTCCTCGGGCATATCGCCGGCGGGGGTGAACTGACGGATTGCGCGGGTTGCGGCGTCCTTGAGTCCACGCCACTGGTCGGTGAGCGCGTTGCGTCGTCCGTTCTGCTGAGCGCCAAGCATGTCTTGTCCTCCGGGCAGCGCAGGGCGAGGCCCCGTCACCCTGAAGACTCGGATTCAGGCGGAGGCGGGGCCAGCGCGGAGGTGGTTTGCAGGCAGGAACCGGGACGGTTTGCGCGCTGCGATCGGGCGCAGGCGCCCAGATTCACACCCCGGATGCGCATGGCGGGGGTGGCGGCGGCAGGGTTCTCAGACGTGCGGCTCAGACGCGGAGCCGGAGGGCGTCGCGCGTCGCGACGGCGCTCAGGATCGGGTGCTCGGTGCGTCCGGTGGCGAGCGTGAGGCGGACGTACGGCTCACACATGGAGCAGCCGGTGCAGCAGCCGGTGCGTTCGCGGAGGGCGTGGAAGTCGAGATGCTCGCGGCGCGCGCGTTCGAGGAGGTCGGCGAACTCGAGCTCGCGGCAGACGCAGCGCGTGACGGTTGGCGTTGCGCGCGGGAGTTCGGTCACGACGGCGCGCCTTCGAGCGCGCCGCCCTCGGTGAGGGTGTCGCTGAGCGGCTGCAGGTGCTTCTCGTACGGCGTCCATCGGGGGACGGAGGAGTCGTAGATGGGTTTGCGCGCCTGCTCGGCGGAGAGCGTGACGACGGCGCGGTCGGTCTCGTGGTGGCGGAGGCAGGCGTCGTCCCAGGGGAGGCCGATGAAGGAAACGATCTCGGGGACGATGCGCTCGGGCTCGGCGACGAGCGCTTCGTAGCGGACCTCGAGGATGGGGATCTGCAGGACGCGCTTCCAGTGGGCCATGAGGCGGGCGTAGTCGTTGTAGAAGCGGCCGAGTGCGACGAGATCGCGCGTGTAGGCGTGCATCATGCCGTGGAACTCGAGCATGTAGCAGGAGAGGCAGGTGTCGCGCGGGTCGCGCACGCAGTGGATGACATGCGCCTGGGGGAAGACGGCGTCGATGACGGCCAGGTGCAGAAAGTTGTGGGGCATCTTGTCGGTGATGCGCGTGACGCCGTTGCGCGCCTCGGGCACGAGGCCCTTCATGGCGCGGGTGTAGTTGCGGGCTTCCTTGTCGACATCGCCCTGGCGGAGGCCGGCGAGGCGCTGCGCGATGGTGTCGTGGGGCGAGCCCTTCGAGAGAAGTCGCTGGGCGACGAGGGAGATTTCGCGCCGTTCGCCGGCGGCGTAGACCTGGGGGTGGCTGGCGAGGATCTGCTCGACGAGGCTGGTGCCGGAGCGCGGCATCCCGAGGATGAAGACGGGGGCGGTGGTGTCGGCTTTGGCGCGCCGGAAGCTGGCGACGGCGTCTGCGGGGGTGGCCTCGATCATTTCAGTGAACTGGCGGCTGATGGGCTCGGCCTGCCAGTGCGAGGGTTGGGCGTCGTTGGCGCGCCGGGCGCAGGCGAAGGCGCGGTCGTGCTCGCCGGCGCGGTCGAGGGCCGCGGCGAGGCGGTAGAGCGCGGCGACGCGGACCTGGGGCGGCTGGGACTCGTCCTCGGCGAGGGGCTCGAGGATCTCGATGGCGCGTGCATCGCTCTCGACGCTCGCGGCGGCGTCGGCGTAGGCGATGCGCACGCCGGCGTCGGCTTCGCCGGCGTCGATCAGCGGCTTGAGGAGGTCGTAGGCCTCCCTGCGCCGGCCCATGACGCGGAGGATCTGGGCCTTGGTCTGGGCGCCGATGGGCAGGGCGGGGTCGGTGCGGATGGCCTCGTCGGCTTCGCGGAGCGCGGCGTCGGCGTCGCCAGCGGAGAGTTCGGCCTGGGCGAGTCGGGCGCGGAGCTCGGCGCGCGCGGGGCGGATCTTCACGGCCTTGCGGAGGTTGGCGCGGGCGCTGGCGAACTGGCTCATGCCCGCCTCGGCCTCGGCGAGCGCGGCGAGGATCTCGGGGTGATCGGGCGAGACCTTGAGCGCCTCCTTATAGACGCCTGCGGCGTTGGCGAGGTCGCCGGCCTGGTGGTAGCGGGCGGCGAGGCGGAGGATCTGCTGGAGGCTGGGGCGCGACTGGCTGGTGGACACGGGCGTTGGTTCCCTCGGGGTGCTGGTGCAGTGGGAGCCTAGCAGCGCGGGGGCGCCGGCGCGGGTGCGGGATGTCGCTGGGGGAGCGCGCGGCTCAGGCGGCGCGGGTGTCGCGCTCGACTTCGGCGGCGAAGCGCTCGAGGAGCGGGTCGAGGTGGTCCTCGTAGTTCCGCCAGCGCTCGACGGCGCGGGTGTGGACCGGGCGGCGGACCTGCTCGTTGCTGCTGGTGCGAACGACGCGGTCGTTCTCGTGGAAGCGGAGGCATGCGTCGTCCCAGTCGAGGCCGATGTGGTTGACGAGTCGGCAGGACTCGATGCCGGGGGCGTCGACGAGGTCTTCGTAGCGGATGGTGAGGATGTCGAGATCGAGGACGGCGCGCCAGTGGTTCATGATGCGGCGCTGGTCATCGATGTAGGCGCCGATGTGGTCGAGGTTGTCGGCCCAGGCGTAGGGGCCGTAGAAGTCCAGGAAGTAGCAGGAGACGGCGACATCGAGGGGGTTGCGCTCGATGCAGATGACCTTCGACTTCGGGAAGAGGCGGCTGATGAGGCCGAGGTGGAGGAAGTTGTCGGGGCGCTTGTCGGTGATGCGCGCGGCGCCGGGGTGGAGCGTGCGCATGGCGTTGGTGTAGGCGGTGGCCGCCTGCTGCGCGATAGTGGGCGTGAGGCGCGCAAGGTCGTGCATGTGGGGCACGGCGGTGGGCAGGGCGGCGGCGCGGAGGTGCTCGACGATCATCGTGATCTCGGAGCGCTCGCCGGCGCCCTTTGCCTGGGGGTGGCTGGCGATGATCTGCTCGACGAGGCTGGTGCCGGAGCGCGGCATGCCGACGATGAAGACGGGCTGCTCGGTGTCGGCGTCGCCGACGGGGAGGCGCTGCGCGGCGTCCTTCGACCAGTTGTTGATGAGCAGCTCGACGGATCGGCGGTGCATGGCGGGATCGAAGGGCCGGCGGGGGCGGGCGTCCGTGACGGCGTTGGCGGCGCGGGCGGCGGCGAATGCCTCGTCGTAGCGTTCGGCGGCGTCGAGGAGCGCGGCGAGACGGAAGAGGACTGCGCGGCGCGCGACGGGGGTGAGGCGGTGGTCGCGCGCGTGGGGCGCGAGGGCGTCGGCGCCGTCGGATGGGCGGCCTCGGCGCTGGCAGACGAGCGCCCAGGTGAGGGCGATGCGGGCGTCGCGCGAGTGGGCGTGGGGCTGGAGGAGGCGCTCGGCGTCGCCGGGGCGCCCGACGGTGAGGAGCCATTCAGCGCGGGCGGTGAGCACGCGCGTGTCGCTCGGCGCGAGGGCGAGGGCGCGCTGGAGGAGGTCGTCGGCCTCGGCGTGGCGGCCCTCGTGCTCGACGAGGACGGCGAGGTCGCAGAGGAAGTTGGGGTTCTCGGGCGCGGCGGCGACGGCGCGCCGGACTGCTTCGACGGCGTCGCTGTGGCGCTCGTCGGTCATGCAGACATTGGCGTAGAGCTGGAGGGCTTCGGCGTGGGCGGGGGAGAGCGCGAGGACCTGCTTGAGGACGCGTCGTGCGCCGTCGGCGTCGCCGGCGCTGACGAGTCGTCGCGCGGCGACGAGGCGAGGATCTGGTTGCGCGGCGCGCATGGAGATCGCGGTCCCCTGGAAGCGCGTCGGCGCGGCGGGCGCGCACCGATCGCGGGTGGGCTGGTCCGGTCACGAAGCGGACGTGTGGATTGCTCCGCGTCGCCTCATAGACGGCGCGACACCCCGTGCATGGGGTTTTTGCGGGGCCAGGCGGAATTCGCCGCGCTTGAATAGATGCGCGGCGGGCGCCACGGATGAAATCCCGCGGGGAGTTCTACGGCGTTTCGGGCGCCGGGTTGCGTCGGATGGGCCGTTTCAGGGGTGTTTCCGAGCGAGGACGAGGCCCTCGCGCAGCGGGACGCACGCGGCGTGGAAGCGGGGATCGAGGGCGATGCGTCGGTTGAATGCGTCCATGGCGTCGCGCGCGGCGTTGTGGCCCTGGGGGGTGTCGATCCACCAGTCTCCGGCGCCGAGGGCGTTATCGGCGATGAGCAGCGCGCCCGGCGCGAGCCGCGGGGCGAGGAGGTCGGTGTATGCGGTGTACTCGGTCTTCACGGCGTCGAGGAATGCGACATCGATCGGCGCTGGTTCAAGTTCGCGGAGGATTCCGGGAAGGACATCGAGGGCGGCGCCAATGCGGATTTCGACGCGGTCGGCGATCCCGGCGCGTTCGAACTCGGCTTGTGCGAAGGCGGCGTGGTCGGGGTCGACTTCGATGGTGATGAGGCGCCCGCCGGGGGCGAGGCCCTGCGCGAGCCAGAGCGCTGAGTATCCGGCGAGGGTTCCGACCTCGATGATGCGGCGGGCGGCGCGGCCCTGGTTGGTGGTGGCGGCGAGGAGCGCGAGGAGTCGTCCGACGGCGGCGTCGACAGCGATGTCGGGGAGCCCGGCGTCAACGGCGCGGCGCATGAGGGTGGCCTGCTGGTCGGTCTCGGCGCCGAAGACCTCGGTGATGTAGTCGCCGGTGTTTTTCCATCGCTGCGGTGTCATGTCCATGGCGCGGCCTCCGGCTCAGGCGTCGGGCGATTGATCGCAGTCGTAGTGCGCGGCGCGCGCGTCGAATCGCTTGAGGACGGCGCGGGCAATGTCGGGGACGTGGGCCTGCTCGATGTCGCTGCCGACGAAGGCGCGGATGTTGTCGATCGCGTCGAACCACATGATGGTGACGAACTCGACCTCGTTGTCGTCGGGGTGGGGGCGCCGGAGGACATGGACGCCTCGGTACCCGGGGATGTTGCGCGAGGCGATCTCGGGCAGGACGGTCCTGGTGAGGGCGCGGTGGTAGGCGTCGGCGTTCTCCTCGGTGGTCCAGCCGCGCCAGATTCGTGCGATCATGGTGGTGAGCCTCGGCG
>JBICHM010000353.1:0-6974 GCA_043101835.1 Phycisphaerales bacterium
AGCCGGGGCCTCGTCGAAGACGGCCTTGATGGCGTAGGAGCCGAGGTCGGGCGAGGGCGTTCGGCTCAGCGAGCCGAAGAACTTCCCGATGGGCGTGCGCTTCGCGGCGACAATGACGGCTTGGTTGGACATCGCGGGCTCCGGTCAGTAGGACTTGCTGGGTCGCCGCTGAGCCTCGTCAGGGGTCGCGGCGTGGGGTTGCGAGGGGGATTCTAGCCGCCTCCGACACCAATCGGCCGACGCGAACTCCTACGCAGGAATGGGGAGGCGCGATGCAGAGTCAGACGCCCGACAATCAACGCGATCCCTCGCAGGCGGAGGAGGTGGCGAGCGCCGCGCAGGACGCCGCGGCGGACCTCGCCGGACGCGCGCGAGGCGCCATCGAGTCGTGGATCCCCGACGGCTGGCTGCCGGACGGATGGGAGCCGTGGGCCGTCTCGATCGCCCTCGTCATCGCGGCGCTGCTGCTCGCGATGGCGGTGCACATGACGATGTTCCTGATCCTGCGCCGGTCGGCGAAGCGCGACAAGACGCCTGTCGGCGTGAAGTTCCTGCACCGGTTCCGCAAACCGATGCGTCTCCTGCTGCCGCTGCTTGCGCTGCGGGCGGCGCTGCCGGTGCTCGGCATAACTGACGACGCGTTCGCGCTCGTCGAACACCTGCTCACGATCGGGCTGATCATCGGCGCCGCCGGGCTGCTCATCGCCGCGAGCAACGGCATCGGTGAGCTGCTCCTCGCCCGCCACGGGATCGCCGAGTCCGACGATCAGCGGGCGCGCCGTGTGCACACGCAGATCGATGTCATCACGCGTCTTGTCAAGGTCATCATCATCGTGATCGCGATCGGCGCGATCCTGATGACCTTCCCGCGCGTGCGCCAGCTGGGCACGAGCCTGCTTGCCTCGGCGGGCATCGCGGGCATCGTCGTCGGCCTCGCGGCCCGCCCGATGCTCTCGAACATCATCGCGGGCCTGCAGATCGCGCTCGCCGAGCCGATCCGCCTCGACGATGTCGTCATCGTCGCCGGCGAATGGGGGCGGATTGAGGAGATCACCAGCACCTATGTGGTGGTGCGCGTGTGGGACGAGCGCCGGCTCATCGTGCCCTTGACGCACTTCCTCGAGCAGCCCTTCCAGAACTGGACGCGATACGGAACAGAACTGCTCGGCACGGCGATCCTCCACCTCGACTACCGCGCCCCGGTGGGCGAGATCCGCGACAAGCTGCGCGAGGTCTGCGAAGCCTCAGACCTGTGGGACGAACGCAAGGCGACGACGCAGGTCACCGACACCAGCGAGCGGACGATGACCGTCCGCCTGCTCGTCAGCGCGAAAACCTCCAGCGACCTCTGGGATCTCCGCTGCGAGGTGCGCGAGAAGATGCTCGCCTGGCTCCGCGCCGAGCACCCCGAGTGCCTGCCGGTGGTGCGCGCGGAGGTAGCCGGCGAGATGCGCGAGGCGACCGGCGAGTCCGGCGAGGACCCCGGCGATGATCCGGACGCGAAGGGCGGGCGTGAGGGGGAGGGCGCGTCGCTATAGTCGTTCCCCCGCCCTCGGCAGCCGAGGCGGGTGCGACCTGACCACCAGCGACCCCCTTCCGACCCGGAGACCCGACCGATGGGCACCGCCGCCGCGTCCGACACCGCCGTCTTTCTTCCCGCCGACAGCAACCAGGCCCTCGGCATCGGGCAGTTCGCCTGCGACTTCATGGCCGGAACGCTCGGCGAGCCCGACGCGAGCGTGCTGGGGCGGACGGAGCGGTTCTTCGCCGACGCCGCGCTCTGCGGCGTGTCGGCCCTCGCCCTCGGCACCAACGCCCCCACCATCCTCCGCGCCGAGGCCCTCGAGTACGCCTCTGGCCAGGCGAAGGGCGCAACGGTGTTCGGCGACACCACCGCGCTGAAGCCGGAGAAGGCGATCGTCGCGAACTCCAGCGCCGTGCGCGAGTGGGACTCCAACGGCACCAACTTCGGCTTCCACGGCGGCGACGCGAAGCGCCAGGCCGGCGAGTTCGGGCACAACGACTTCTACCCCGTCGCCATCGCAGCGGCGCAGATCCGCGGCCTCGACGGCGCCGCGGCATTGCGCGGCATGATGTTGCTCGATGAGGTCCGCGGGCGCCTCGCCGAGGTCTTCAGCCTGAAGTCGTACAAGATCGACCATGTCGTGCACGGCGCCATCGGCTCGGCCGCGACCTTCGGCGCGATGATGGGCGCGACCCCCGAGCAGATCGAGAGCGCGATCGGCATGACGGTGGCGCATTACATCCCGTGGCGCGCGATCCGCGCCGGCAAGCAGCTGTCGGACAGCAAGGGGGCGTCGGCCGCGATCAGCACGGAAGCCGCGATCCTCAGCACGCTGCGCTCGATGCGGGGCTTCCGCGGGCCGCGCGACATCTTCCGCAACCCCGAGGCGATCTGGCGCTTCTTCGAGCCGACGACCGAAGGCAAGCAGCGCTGGACCGAACTGGCGCCCGCGCCCTTCGACCTCGCGCTCAGCCACAGCGGCGACGATTTCGCCGTGATGGGCATGCACTTCAAGCTCGGGCTCTACGAGCATCAGTCGGCCGGCGCATTGCAGGCGGTGATCGACCTGGTCAGCCACAACCAGGGCCTGCTCAGCGATATCGACGGCGGCAAGATCAAGAGCATCAAGATCGTCGCCTACGAGCCGGCCTACGGCATCATCGGCAACCCCGCGAAGATGGACCCCAAGACCCGCCAGAGCGCCGACCACTCGATGGCCTACATCGTCGCGACGCTGCTGCGCAAGGCGCTCGAGCACAAGGTCGACCACCACGAGCTGCCCGCCGGCGGCAAGGCCAACGACGGCGTGTGGAAGGCCCTCATGCTCGAGCCGGCCGACTACTCGAAGGACGCGATCTTCAACCGGCGCACCCGCGCCCTCATGCAGAAGATCCACTTCGAGCACGGCGGGCCGGAGTACGACGCCAAGTATCCCGACGGCATCCCGACGAGCGTCGTCATCACCGACACCGACGGCAAGACCTACGACTCAGGGCTCGTCATGTACCCCGCCGGCCACGCGCGGAATACGACGGCCCACCTCGACGACATCCTCCGCCACAAGTTCCATCTGCTGGCGAGCCTCTCGAGCGACAGGCCCGAGGCCCTCGTCCAGCGATTCAGCGACCTGCGCAGCCAGAGCGCAACCGACATCGCCAACATCCACGACTTCGACCTCGTGGTGCGGGGCGGGTTCGAGGAGGATTGAGCGGGCGGGAGTGAACGCGAAGGGCGCGAAGAGACGCGAAGGGAAGTCATGGGACAGGGAGTCGAGCACTTCCACCGTGTGCTCAGCGCAACGCCGCAGACACTTCGCGCGCTGCTCGGCGACCTGCCCGATGACCTCGCCTGCGCCAACTACGGGCCGGACACCTTCTCGCCCTTCGATGTGCTCGGCCACCTGATCGTCGGCGAGCGGGAGGACTGGATCCCGCGCGCCCGGATCATCCTCGAGCACGGCGAGTCGCGACCATTCACACCGTTCGACCACACGGCGCGCCTTCGGGCCGAGGACGGTTGGACGACCGCGTCGCTGCTCGATGCGTTCGCGCGATTGCGGGGTGAGAATCTCGCGGCGCTCGACGCGATGGCGCTCACCGATGCGGACCTCGCGAAGACGGGCACGCACCCGGCCTTCGGTCGCGTCACGCTGGGCCAGCTGCTGACGACCTGGGCGACGCACGACCTCCACCACATCGCGCAGGTGTGCAAGGCGCTGGCGTTCCAGCATCGCGATGGAGTCGGACCGTGGCGGGCGTACCTCGGCATCCTGCCGCGGGAATGAGCGCGCTCAGGTCGCCAGGTGCGCCTGGCAGCGCTCGATGAGCGAGCGGAGGTCCGCCGCCGCGCCGACGACGCTGCCGCTGCGCTGCAGCGAGGCGAGCACTGCGCCCGCGGCGTCCGCGACATCGTGCACCCCGAGGCTCTTCGACGCCTTGTGCAGTTCGGCGCAGAGTCGCTCGACGAGGTCGTAATCGCGCGCCGTGATGGCGCGCGGCAGGTCCGCAACCGTCGCGCGGATCGTGCGCGCATCGATCCGTGCCGCGCGCCGGCGCATCGGGTCCGCCTTCGCGGTGCTCACTCGCGCCGGCGTGGGCAGCATCCGCGCGAGGCAACGGAGCAGCCGGTCGGGCTGGAAGGGCTTGAGCAGCACATCGCAGGCGCCGGCGTCCATCGCGGCGCGGAGGCGCGCCTTGTCCTTGACGCCGGTGATCACAGCGATCGGTCCGCGGAACCGCTCGGCGCGGATCTGGCCGATGAGGCGCTCGCCGAAGGTATCGCCCAGCTTCAGCTCGCAGATGACCGCGTCGAGCCCGCCGGCGCGAACGCATTCGATCGCGGCGTCGCCGGTCGCGGCGTGCGACAGCGTCACGCTCGTCTGCTCGAGGTGATGCGCCAGCAGGCGATGGTCCATCGACGACTCATCGATATGCAGAACGCTGCCGGCGATGGTCGCCGGATCGGGCGGCGCCTCCTGCGACGCGGTCTTCCCCGGCTCGACGAAGGCCTGCAGCGCATCGTCCTCAAGGGGCGCCTCGAATGCGAGTTCGAGCAGGTGCGCGCGCCCCTGCAGATGGCTGCAATGGATGACGGACGAGACGAGATCTCGCTCCACCGGGCCCGCGCTGAGTCGCACGGTCGCGTGGACGCCCGGGTGCAGGTATCCGCCGTGGAGCACGCTCATGCCGCCGGCCCAGAGCTGGCTGCCGAAGACCAGATATCGGGCCTCTTCACCGGTGCGATGGCGCACGTGCATGGGCACATTGGGTCGTCGGAATCGCTGGCCACGGGTGTCGGCGTTCGGGCCCGTCTGGGCGTCGAGCAGGTCGATCGCCTCCTGCGCGGGCAGGCGCAGGGTGTCGATGAAGTCGGTGGACGCGAGCACGCGGTGTTTCCCCTCCCGGATAGACCCCTGCTATCGGCGGGTGGGGCGACTGCCTGCAGACAACGACGAAGAACCGTGGATCACCCGGAAGCGAGATCGATGAGTGCGCGAGCCTCTTCCCGGACCGCGCGCAGCGCGTCGAGCCGCTCGGGCGTCCAGGCCCCTCCGTGGCGCGCCGGTCGTCCGTCGTCCTCATCGCCGAGCCCCGCGCTGCGGGAGCGCCGAACGCGCGCCATAATCCGGTCGCGCAGGGCTTCGGCCTCCGAGACGCCTTCGATAAGCGCCTGATTGGAGACCGCCCCCCCCTGCTCGCCGCCGCCAGAGCCGGCGGTCTCGATCGCCAGGTTGCTGATGCTGAAGATGCGCTGCACCGGGCCTTGCGTGATCTTCACATTCTGCACGTTTTCGAACGTGATCGTGATCTCATTGATGGACCACACCCCCCGCCGGATGCGCAGGGCCCGGTCGGTCATCACATACCAGGTGGTGTCGTATCGCAGGTGGATCGCGATGTAGGCGAGAACATCCGGCACGATCGCCAGCACGAGCGCCGGCCCGAGCAGAATCCACCCGGCCATCCGCTGATTCGCGAAGAGCAGCGCCCAGGCGAGCATGATCGCCAGATCGATCGCGATCAACGCGAACCAGAAGAAGAACTTCAGGTAGCGGAGGAACCCCGGCGCGGGGTGGAATCGCGTCGGCGCCTCGCCGGCGGCCGAGGGGAGGTCATCGGGCAGCGCCGGCACGCGCAGCCACGACACGATGACGCCCCAGAGGCCGCGATAAATCCACGCGGCGGCGCGGTCAGCGCGGCTGGCGCTCGGGGCGGTCACGATGCGTCCTTCTGCGCAAGGCGCTCGAGCGCGGGGCGCAGGTCGGCGAGCGCGCCGCGGATCTCGCCGAGCAGCGCGAGCGCCTCGTCATCGGGCGATGCGCCCGAATCAGGGGCGTCGGCGTCGTCATCCTCGTCCTTCGCGCCGCGCATCCGTGCGTAGAGAAAGTCGCGCAGGCGCTCCGGCTCGAGGACGCCCTCGATCGCCATCTCCGCTCCGGAGGCGCCGCTTGCGGTCTGCAGCGAGAGCGTCGCGAGCCCGATCCAGCGGTGAATCAGGTTGCGCCGGACGTGGATGTCCTGAATGCGCCGGTAAGTGAGCAGGATCTCGCGCCGGAACAGCACACCCCACGACATACTCACGCCATCGTCGTCGAAGGCGTAGCGCAGCGTGATGTACTTGAACCAATGCGGGATGAATACGAACGGGAACGCCGGTCCGGTCAGCAGGCTGATCACGAGGTAGTAGCGCAGCAGCGCCGCGTCCGGACGCGTGATCTCAGCCGCATTGAACTCGCCCGACGGCGCTCGCTCGTCCATGGCCCCTCCCATCGCCAGGGACCCCCCGGCGTCGACTCGTTGGGAAGTCGGCGAGCGCGGCTTCACCGCAATATAAAGACCGGCGCCCCTCCGATGGAAGGGCGCCGGTCGTGTGAACGCCGCGGGACAGTGCGTCCGGCCGCGCCGCCCGGTCGAGCGGGACCCCGGCGGCAGCCCCATACGGGGGCCGACGGTCGGACGCGCCTCCTCGCTCGCGCGCGTCCGCGGCGTTCAGCAGACGGATCCGCTGCGCGTCACTTCGTGCGCTTGCACTTGCCGAAGTTGCCGAGGATCACGCCCAGGTCGTCGCCGTTGGTGACGCCGTCGCCGTTGATGTCAGCGCGGCAGTCGCCGGCGGCATAGGAGGCGTACCAGGCCACGACATCCTTGGGGTTCACAACGCCGTCGAGATTCAGGTCGCCGGCGCAGATGACATCGGTCCCGGCGCCGATGTAGACGAGGCTGCCGTTCGCCGCCGAGAGGATGAAGTCGAGCGCGCCGTCCCCGTCGGTGTCGCCGATGCCGACGCAGTCAAAGCCGAGCTGCGCGAACGCTACGGTGCCGGTGAACGCCCGGAGCACCGAGCCGTCGGCGCCGCTGACGATGTCGACGCGTCCGCCCTGCTGGGCGCCGTCGCTGTTGGTGTAGGAGCCGATGGCGAGGTCGTCGTAGCCGTCGCCGTTCACATCGCC
>JBICHM010000354.1:0-9838 GCA_043101835.1 Phycisphaerales bacterium
CGAGCGCATGCCCGTCGCCATCGCGCTCGGCGGGCAGTCCGTGCTCCCCTTCAGCGCCATCGCCCCGCTGCCGCCGGGCATCAGCGAACTGCTCATGGCCGGCTTCCTCAACAGGCGCGGCGTCCCGATGGTCCCGTGCAAGACCGTCCCGCTGCGCGCGCCGGCCGACGCCGAGATCGTCCTCGAAGGCTGGGTCTCGCACGAAGCCGGCCCACCCGGCTACGACCCGCGCGACGAATCACAAGGCCCGCTCGGCCCCGGCGCCGTCTTCGAAGGCCCTTTCGGCGACCACACCGGCTTCTACTCGCTGCCCGATCGCTACCCGCTTGTCGAGATCACTGCCGTCACGATGCGCCGGCGCGCGATCTACCCCACCACCATCGTCGGCCTCCCCCCGCAGGAGGACTACCCGATGGGCAAGGCCGTCGAGCGCCTCTTCCTCCCGCTGCTCAAGACGATCGTCCACGATGTCGCCGACTACGACCTGCCCCTCTTCGGCGCCTTCCACAACTGCGCGATCGTGCAGATCCACAAGGAGTACGC
The DNA here is from genome assembly GCA_043101835.1 of Phycisphaerales bacterium. Taxonomy (GTDB): domain Bacteria; phylum Planctomycetota; class Phycisphaerae; order Phycisphaerales; family UBA1924; genus JBICHM01. Next base: position 544 of record JBICHM010000354.1, read on the forward strand.
GCTGCAGGGCAGGCGCCTCATGGCCTCCATCTGGGGCGCCGGGCAGATGGCCTGGACCAAACTGCTCTTCGTCGTGGATGACCTCGACCCCCACGACACCTTCCGCGCGCTCGCCGAGGTCGGCCGGCGCTGCGACCCCGCGACCGATGTCACCATCCAGTACGGCCCGCTCGACATCCTCGACCACGCCGCGCCCGCCATGGGCGCCGGCGGCAAACTCGGCTTCGACGCCACGCGACGATTCCCCGGCGAGGCCGACGCGATCGGCCAGTCCCCCGCCGCCCCGCTCCGCGGCATGAGCGACGCCGAGGCCGACGCCTGGCTCGCGCAGGTGTCGCGCTGCGAAGGCGTCGTCGAAGCGGCACTGCCCGAACCACTCGGGCGCGCCTGGCTGCTGCTGCGCGTGCGCACGAGCGCCGACGACCCCACCGCCGGCCGGCGCGCGCTCGAGGCGGCCCTCAGCGTCGAGCACGCCCAGGCGCCGCGCTTCGCCATCGCCCTCGGCGCCGACATCGACCTCGCCGACCTCGACAGCGCCCTCTTCCACTGGTGCGCCAACTTCGACCCCGCGCGCGACGCCGTAAGGACACGCGGGCGCATGGGCTTCGACGCCACCCCCAAGCGAAACGGCTGGCGCCTCAACGGCCGCCCGACGCGCGAGTGGCCCCCCGTCATCGCCATGGACGACGCGACGAAGGAACTCGTCGATCGGCGCTGGGGCGAATACGGCCTCGCCTGACCACGCAGCATTCTGACTATTATTTTTCAATCAGCGCGCGATGCGTCCCCTTGCGCGGGGAAAATGCACTTCTCTTGCAGGAAACCCGTTGCGGGTCCAGCGCGGGATCAGGTACTCGCGAGGTTCACATCCAGCATCCACCCGACCTGGAGGGAGCCCATGCGCAAGTCCCCAATCGCGTGCGCTGTGAATGCGCGCCTCGCCGCCTGCACCGCCACCGTCCTTCTCGGCGCCAGCGCCGCCGCGCAGGACTGTGCGCCGGCGTGGGACACCGGTTTCCCCGGCGGGACGCCCAACGGCTTCACCCTCACCGCCGCCATCGCCTCACCGGGCGGCGAAGAGCGCATCTTCCTCGGTGGCGCCTTTCTCACCATCGGCGGCATCAGCACCAATCGCATCGCGCAATGGGATGGCAGCGCGTGGAGCACGCTCGGCAGCGGCCTCAACGACCGGCCCAATGCGATGGTCTTCTACGACGACGGCTCCGGCGCCGGCGAACGCCTCTTCGTCGGCGGCAAGTTCACCGTCGCCGGCGGCGTCTTCGCCGCCAAGGTCGGCGCATGGGACGGGACGACCTGGTCCGGCCTCGGCAGCGGACTGCAGACCTCCTCGAGCGCCATCACGCGCGCACTCGCCGTGCACGACGACGGCACAGGCGCCGCGCTCTACGCCGGGGGCGTCTTCAACACCGCCGGCGGACAGCCCGTCTCCAACATTGCCCGATGGGACGGCGCATCCTGGTCCGCGCTCGGCCCGGGCCTCAACGGCCCCGTCTTCGCACTCGCCGTCCACGACGACGGAACCGGGCCGGCGCTCTACGCCGGCGGCGGATTCACCGCCACCGGCGACGGCGCCACGTCCCTCTCCAGCGACGCCAGGTGGGATGGCAGTACATGGTCGAGCGTCGGCGATGAACTCACCGGCGATGTGCTCGCGATGACCAGCGCCAACCCGGGCGGCGGGCCGAATCGGCTCTTCATCGGTGGCGACTTCACCGGCGTCGCCCCCGGCGTCTCCGCAGTTGCAACGCTCGATGGCAATGTGTGGGCGCCACTCGGAACCGGCGCGGCGTTCCCCGTGCGCGCACTGCATGCCTTTGACGACGGCGCAGGCCCCGCCCTCGCCGCCGCGGGCGACTTCGCCTTCATCGGCGGCGTCACGGCCCGGGCTCTCGCGCGGTGGGACGGCGCAGCCTGGTCCGACATCGGCGGCAGCATGGAGACCTCCAGCACCGCGCATGCGCTGGCCTTCGGCGATTTCGCCGGCGAACCCTCGCTCATCGTCGGAGGGCTCTTCGACGGCGCAACCGACAACGTCGCGCGCTGGGTCGGCTGCGCTGCCGCGGGCAGCGGCCCGGACGCCAACGGCGACGGCGCGGTCAACGGCGCCGACCTCGGCCTGCTCCTCGGCGCATGGGGGACTGCGAACGGCGCGTTTGACTACAACAACGACGGCACGGTCGACGGCGACGATCTGGGCGTGCTGCTAGGCGCGTGGACCGGCTGACCGCACAACCGGTCTTCACTCTTCGTCGAAGACCATCTCTTCCACAGCCGGCCCGCGCGACACCGCAGCGCTCGGCGTCGCCAGCGCAAGGCCGTTGGCCATCGCCATCAGATCCGGATCGCGCGCCCGCACGCCCACCACCTGCCCGACATAGAGCTCGTGATCGCCCTCGAGATCGATGTGGCGGATCACCTCGCAGTCGAGGCAGCACAACGCGCGCGTGATGCACGGCGAACCGGTGACCATCGCCTCGTGCTCGATCAGTTCGAGCGGGTCGTCGGCGTGCTCATCGGCGCGCTCCAGCTTGCGCCGGATGAACCCCTCTTCCGGGTCGAGGCGTGAGAGCGCAAAGGCATGGCTGTCGCGGATGATCGGCTCGATCGGCCGCCCCTTCCGGATCGACACCGCCACCATCGGCGGATCCACGCAGCAGAACTGCACCCACCGGACCGGGATCACCGCGCGCGACCGCCCGAACTTCGACGCGAGCGCAAAGACGCTCCCGCTGTCGAGACCGAGCGCGCTCGCCCACTCGGCGACTCGTGCACTGTCCATCGGGTTGTCTCTCCCTCGTCGCACGGCCCGCCGGCAGCGCCCGGCGCCGACCGTGTCCTCTCTCCTCGTCTCCAAGCGCACCATACCCCACGCCGAGGTGGGGTGTCGGGCCGGGTTGCGATTCCGATGCGAAACTTCCCGCCCCCGATAAAGGGGTTCAGTTCTCCACCGGATGTCCACAGACCGAGAAATTGTCGGATCGAGAACTCGGAGTGTTGCGTTGTGTGGCGTTGTGGGGTACTGTCCCACGCACGTCGCCCGCCGAGGAGTCGGCAGGGTGGATGGCCCGCGACTTCCTCACGGATGGGACGACCGCAGGTGGGCATGAGTGCTCTTTACAGGTCACTACGAGCACACGATCGACTCGAAGCGTCGGCTCGCCATCCCGGCGGACATCCGCTCGCGATGGGATGCGACGACGCACGGGGCGGCCTGGTACGCGGTGCCCTGGCTGGGCAGGATCATCCGGCTCTACACCGAGACGGCGTTCAAGACGCGCGCGGCGGACTACTCCCTCTCCCTCACCCCGGACGAGGACGAGGCGGAACTGCTCGCGACGCTCTTCGGGCTTTCGGCGCGCCTCGAGCCGGACGCCGCGGGTCGAATCCGGTTCCCGGACGAGATGCTGGATCTCGTAGGCCTGGACAACGAGGTGACGCTGGTCGGCGTGGGCGACTGGTTGGAAGTCAGGGATCGGGCCGAATGGCGGACGAGCATGCGTCAGCGCCTGGAGCAGCTGCCCGAGATGATGCGCAGGGTCGAGTCGAAGCGGAACACGCGATTCGGGAAGCCGGGCCCCGAACGCGACGGACGATGAGAGAGAGCTGATTCGATCGGCCCGTCGTGGTGGGAAACCGCCGCGATCGGGATTGCGGGAAACCGCACGAAGGAACGGGGCGGACCGATCGCACGGCTGCGTGAGGCCCGCAACAGACACACCGAGTTGTTGGATCACACGGGCCGACGAGGGATCGTCAGCCCGGGCGCGGTCGCCGCGCCACACCCGCAGGGAAGCGGGTCCCGCAGACGCCGTCGCAAGGCTGCGACGGCGCCGGCGGGACGACATGCAGCGTGCCGCAGGGAGCGCGAGCGGTGACGACGGGTCGAACCCCCGGCCAGGGTTCACGGGGCCCGACGACGCAGGGACGCGTCGGATCACACATCGGGATCGCATGGGCGATCGCCGCAGCACGCCGCCACCGTCCGATCGGCCGTGAGGTCGGTCGGGCGATTCCAGCGTCTCCCGTCGCGTCCGGCAGGGCGCGGCGTGGAGGCGCGACATGACCCCACCACCGCGCTGGCGGGCGCATGCCCACGCGCCCACCGACGCACCGACCGCCCGCGCCCCCACCTGCGCGGGCGGTCCCCCTTTTGCCCCCGCCCATCGCCCAATCGAGCGGGCAGCCCTCGCGAGGGCCGGGTATAGTGGCGGGCTCGCCCGACCCCGGGCGACCTGCGCGCAGGCCACGCCCGCGCCCGACCACCGGAGTTCGTGTCGATGGGACCCAGACGGCCCTTCGTGGGCGGCAACTGGAAGATGCACGGCGATCGCGCCCGCGCCAGAGCGCTGGCCGAGGGGCTCGTCGCGCGCCGACCCGCCGCCGGCGTCGACATCGTCGTCTTCCCACCCTTCGTCCACCTTGACGCCGTCCACGGGCGCATCGAGAAATCGTCCGTCGCCCTTGGCGCCCAGGATGTCTACTTCGAGCGCGAGGGCGCCTTCACCGGCGAGGTTTCGGCCCCCATGCTCCTCGACGCCGGCTGCGCATGGGCGCTCACCGGCCATTCCGAGCGCCGCCATGTGGTCGGCGAGTCCGACGACCTCGTCGGGCGCAAGACGCGCGCCGCCCTTGACGCCGGCCTCGCCTGCGTGCTCTGCATTGGCGAGACGCTCGACGAGCGCGAAGCCGGCGAAACCGATCAGGTCAACGAGCGCCAGCTCCGCGCCGGGCTCCACGCAGTCGATCGCGCGTGGGCCGACCGCCTCGTCGTCGCATACGAGCCCGTGTGGGCCATCGGCACCGGGCGCACCGCGAGCCCCGACGACGCCCAGAATGCGCATGAGCGCATCCGCACCGTGCTCGCCGAAATCCTCGGCGACGCCGGCGCCGAGGTGCGCATCGTCTACGGCGGCTCGGTGAAGCCCGACAACGCCGCGGACCTCTTCAGCCAGCCCGACATCGACGGGGGCCTCATCGGAGGCGCCTCGCTGCACATCGACCAGTTCCTTGCCATCTGCGCCGAGGCCGCCCGCGCGGGCAGCGCCTCGGGAGGAGTCACCCGGTGACGCCGACTACCCTCGCCATCAACGCAGGCCAGTTCGGCCTCGCGCTGCTGCTCGTCTTCTTCCTGATCATCAGCCTTGTGATGATCCTGATCGTGCTGGTCCAGCGCCCACAGGGCGGCGGGCTCAGCGGCGCCTTCGGCGGCTCCGCCGCCGGCAGCAGCCAGACCGCATTCGGCGCACGCACCGGCGATGTGCTCACGCTCGTGACGATCGGCATCTTCGTGATCTTCCTGGTCACCGCCGTCGCGCTGAACTACATGGTCGGTCCTCCGGCCCCCATGAACCCCACCGCCGGCAGCGCCAACGGCGCGCCGCCCCCCGCAACCGGCACGACCGCGCCGGCGACCACCCCGAGCGAGGGCGAAGGCACGGCGCCTGGCGAATCCCAGCCCGCCGAGACCCCGGCCGAGCCACCCGCGACAGAGGGCGCAGGCGAGCAGACCGGCGCTGAGGCCTCCGAACAGTCCGGCGAGTCGACGCCTCCCGCGGAGACGCCGACCGAACAGCCGGCCGAGACGCCGACGGAGACCCCCGCCGAGCCTCCGGCTGAGGGAAGCCCCTCTTGATCCGCAGCATGACGGGCTTCGGCGATGCGTCGGCGCAGATCGACGGCGTCCACTACGCGCTCGAGGTCCGCAGCCTCAACGGCAAGTACTTCAAGAGCACCATCCGACTCCCCGAGGACCTGCAGGGTCTCGAAGCGGAGATGGAGTCGTCGCTGCGCCGTCGCCTGACGCGCGGCACGGTGACGCTCATCGCCCGCTGCACCGACTCGTCCGCCGACGCCGCGCTGGAAGTCAACCACGAGGCCCTCTCGCGCTACATCGAGCAGGTGCAGCGCACGAAGCAGATCGCCTCGGGCGACGTCCGTCTCGATGTCGGCCCCCTGCTCTCGCTGCCGGGCGTCCTGCAGACGCCGGCGAACGAGGAGGCCCGCCTCGAAGCGGCGCGCGCCGCTTTCGATGGCCTGCTGACCAGCGCGGTCGATGAGCTCATCCGTATGCGCGAGCGTGAGGGCGCCCTGGTGCTCACCGAGCTGCGCAGCCACGCCGACCAGATCTCCGAGCGACTCACACGCATCGCCGAGCGCGCCCCGAGCGTTGTCGAGGAGTACCACCTCCGCCTGCGCCAGCGCATCGACGCAATGCTCTCCGACGCCGGGCTGAACGTGGAGCCGGCGGACCTGATCCGCGAGATCGCGATCTACGCGGAGCGCACCGATGTGGCCGAGGAGGTCCAGCGCCTCACCGGGCCCATCGAGCAGTTCCGCGAGCTGATCGGCTCCGAAGACGACCGCCCGATCGGGCGGACGCTCGACTTCCTCGCCCAGGAAATGCTGCGCGAGGCGAACACCATCGCCAGCAAGAGCAACGACGCCGCGATCTCGCGCGATATCGTGGAGATCAAGAGCGCGATCGACCGCATCAAGGAACAGGTCCAGAATGTGGAGTAGCCCGGCGCGCGCGTGAGGCGCCGGGCGCAACGGAGGCCCGGGGCATGTCCGAGGCCCGGCAGGCAGGCGACACCGAACGCCCGAGCGACCGGTCACCCGGACGGGCGCCGGAGCGGCGCGAGTCCTTCGTGCCCGGCGAGATCGCCATCGCCCTCAGCCACTGGGACCTCGGCGTCATCGACTCGGTCCGCGAACTGCCGCGCGGCTCGGGATCGTCCCCCAAACTCGTCATCCGCTGCGAGCGGGGCCTGCTGCTGTGCAAACGGCGCAGCGGGCCCGGCGCCGACGCGCGCCGCCTCGCGCTCGCCCATGGCGTGCAGCGCCACCTCGCCGCCCGGAAGTTTCCCGTAGCGCGCCTCATCGGCACCCGCCGCGAGCAGGCGGCGTGCGTGCGCCTGGGCGATCGCGTGTACGAACTCTTCGAGTTCGTCGAGGGCGCCCCGTACGACCACTCCGTCGGCGCCACGCGCAGCGCGGGCGAGACGCTCGCGCGCATGCACCGGCTGGTGGCCGACTTCCGCCCGGAGTGGTCGCCCGAGGGGGCCGGGTTTCACGACCGCCACGCCGCCCTCGCCGAACTCGACGCCCTGCCCGACGCCCTCGAGCGTCTGCGCGGCGAACTGGCGCCGGCCTCGCGCGAGGCGATCGGGCGCCTGCGGACGGCGTACGACGAGTCGGCGCGCGAGGTCAACGACGCGGGCCTGCCCGGCTGGCCGAAGCAGGTGATCCACGCCGACTGGCACCCCGGCAACCTGCTGTACCGGGGGGAGGGCGCGGAGTCGCGCGTGCTGGCGGTGATCGACTTCGACACGGTGCGCGTTGCCCCGCGCGCGGTGGATCTGGCCGCCGGGGCGCTCCAGTTCAGCCTGACGCGCGGGAGCGACGACCCCGATTCCTGGGGCGAAAGCCCGGATTTGGCGCGCTTCGCCGCGTTCTGCGCCGGGTATGATTCGGTGGAGGGCTGTCGCGTCAGCCTCGCCGAAATTCGGGCGATCCCCCCCCTGATGGTCGAATCGCTCATTATCGAGGCGCTGGCGCCCATCGCAGCCACCGGCAGTTTCGCCCGTATGGAAGGCGGGGCCTTCCTGCGGATGATCGATCGGAAGGTCGCCTGGCTGCGCGAGCACGCCGAGACGCTGCGCGAGGCCATCAAGGGCGGCGTCGCCCCGGACGCGAGCGGACCGAGCCAATGACGATGGGAGGACGCATGGAGGCACGCACGCGAATCGCAGCCGGCGTCGCTGCATCGCTGCTGTGCGCCGCCGGCGCCGTCGCCCAGGCGGGCGCCCAGCCCGCCGGCGAGCCGCCGCGCGAGTCCGCCCTGCCCGAGATCTTCCGCATGCCGGAGTCGAAGCCGGCGCCTGTGCGCGTCGCGCCCGACTCGCTCGAGGGCCTGGTCGCGGCGCTCGACGCCGACGCCTTTCTCGTGCGCGACCAGGCGACCGAGACGCTGCGCGAGCGCGCCGCCGAACTCGAGAGCGCCATCGAGCACGGCGCGATCGCCCCCGACCGCCTCTCCCCCGAGCAGCGCAAGCGCGTGGCCGATGTCCTCGAAGCGCACTTCTACGAAACGCCTCGCGCCGGCCTCGGCGTGCAGTTCGCTCAGGGCAACCCCGCCGGCAACGGCATCGCCCTCGATCGGGTGCTCGGCGAGTTCCCCGCCTCGCGCGTGCTCATCGCCGGTGATGAGATCCGGCACGTCGACGGCGTCGAGATGACCGAACTGCCCAGCGCCCGCGCCATGGAGATCCTCCGCGCGATCATCATCGCGCGCAGCCCCGGCGACACGCTGCCGATGACCATCCAGCGCGGCGGCGTGACGCTCGAACTCGATGTCGAGCTGGGCGACTTCCGCAACCTCGGCAACGGCGCCGGCGTGCCGCAGGAACTCGACCTGCTCCGCGCCTGGGAGATCCGGCGCGACGCCCTCGGCCTCGCCGACGACTGGGACGGGCGCATCCAGTCCACGCTCTCGCGCCGCGACTGGCCCAACTCACGCCGGCCCGAGCGCATCAACCCCGCGGCATCCATCTTCGCCGGGGGGACCTCGCAGACCGCCAATGTGCAGCTGCTCGCGTGGGGCCTGCCCCTCCGCCAGCGCGCCCCCGGCGACGAGCAGCGCCTCGGCGTGCAGCGCCTCCAGCAGGAGCGCGGCCCCACGCTCGATGAGCGCCGCAACACCCTCCGCGCCCAGGTCGAACAGCTGCAACTGCTCGCCCAGATCACCGAGCAGCGCGCCAACGACCTGAACGCCGGCGAGGCCCAGCGCCGCGAGAGCGCGATGCGCCTCGTCCAAATCCGCGCCCGGATCAGCGAGCTGCGCAACGAGCTCGAGCGCCTCGAGCGGCGATAAGCCCGCTTTGCAGCCGCTCAGTTCGCCACGATGTTGACCATCTTGCCCGGCACGACGATGACCTTGCGCACCGTCTTGCCCTCGATGAGGCCCCGGATGCGCTCGTCGGCGAGCGCGAGGTCCTCCATCGTCTTCGCGTCCGCGTTCGCCGGCACGCTGATGCGGCCGCGCACCTTGCCCATCACCTGCACGGGGATCTCGAGCGTGTCCTCGACGAGCAGCGTCGCGTCGGCCTCGGGGAATGACTCGTAGGTGATCGTCTCGGTGTGGCCGAGTCGCTCCCAGGCTTCCTCCGCCAGATGCGGCGCCATGGGGGCGAGCATCAGCACCAGCGCCTCGGCCGCCTCGCGCGGGCCGGCGCCGTCGCGCGCCGACACCTGCGTGAGATGGTTGTTCAGCTCG
>JBICHM010000355.1:0-4626 GCA_043101835.1 Phycisphaerales bacterium
ATCTAAGATCGTCGAGAAGAAGCGCGGCGCCCCGGACCCGAAGGGCGAATCGCTCACCGATCTGCTCGTCAAGAGCGAAGTCATCACCGCCCGCCAGCTCAACCGCCTCCGCGGCATGGTCGAGGCCGAGCGGAGCGGACAGCAGATCCCCGGCTACCGCATCCTCGGCAAGCTCGGCGCCGGCGCGATGGCCACCGTCTTCAAAGCCAAGCAGCTGAGCCTCGACCGCACCGTCGCCATCAAGGTGCTGCCGCGCAAGTTCTCCAAGAACGAGGACTTCATCCGGCGTTTCTACGCCGAAGGCCGCGCCGCCGCGCAGCTGAACCATCCCAACATCGTGCAGGCCTACGACGTCGGCCAGGCCGGCGAGTTCCACTACTTCATCATGGAGTATGTGGACGGGACGACGGTCTTTGACCAGATCGTCCGGCACAAGCGATTCAGCGAGAACGATGCGATCGACATCGGCATCCAGATCGCCGAGGCGCTCCTGCACGCCCATGATCGCGGGCTCATCCACCGCGATGTGAAGCCCAAGAACGTGATGCTGACCGCCGAAGGCGTCGCGAAGCTCGCCGACATGGGCCTTGCGCGCGCGATCAGCGACAAGGAAGCCGCGGAAGCCGAGGCCGGCAAGGCCTACGGCACGCCGTATTACATCAGCCCCGAGTAGATCCGCGGCGAGAAGAAGATCACCCCCGCCGCCGACATCTACTCGCTCGGCGCCACGCTCTACCACATGGTCTGCGGCGCGGTGCCCTACGACGGCAAGAACCCCGCCGATGTGATGCGCAAGCACCTCAAGGCCGAGCTCGTGCCGCCGGACCACACGAACCCGAAGCTCTCGGCGGGCATCAGCCAGATCATCGAGATGATGATGGCCAAGGATCCGGCCCAGCGCTACAAGAACTGCAACGACCTGCTCACCGACCTCCGCGCCGTGCGCAAGGGCGAGAGCCCCGTCATCGCGCGGCGCGACTTCGGCGAGGAACTGCAGTCGCTCGCGAAGGTCGAGCAGGAGGCCGGCGCGGGCGAGATCCCCGTCGACAAGACCTACCAGCCCTCGCCGCTCAGCCACCCCTTGGTGCAGGTGCTCGTGGCGGTGGTGATCATCAGCCTGGTGATCAACGTGTTGCAGCTCGTCCTCTAGGCGAACCGCGCCGGATCAGCGGACCTCGAAGAGAAACTCCACTTCAACCGGCGCGTTCAGCGGGAGGCCGATGGAGCCGACCGCAGCCCGCGCGTGGCGTCCCGCCTCGCCGAAGACCTCGGCGAGCAGTTCGCTCGCGCCGTTGGCGACCTTCGGCTGATCGCCGTAGCCCGGGTGGCACTGCACGAACGCGCCGACCCGAACCACACGCGCGATCTGGTCGATCGAGCCGAGCGCTCCGTGGGCGACCGCGAGGCCGTTGAGCACGCACTGCCGGGCGCATTCCTGCGCCTGCTCGAGCGCGACCGCATCGGGCACGGCGCCGGTCGCCATCAGGGCGCCATCGCGGAAGGGCAGCTGGCCGCTGACATAGAGCAGGTTCCCCGATCGCACGGACGGCACATACGAGGCGACCGGCTTCGGCGCCGGCGGAAGCGTCAGGCCAAGTTCCTGCAGACGAGCGGTAGGGGAGGACATGCGCGGCTCCGGATCGAATAGCTGGTTTCTGTTTGGTGTTTTCGGCTCGGATTTCGTTGCCGGGCCGGTGGAACCCCGGTGCGACGGCTCGCGTACAAAATAGCGTCGCCGCCTCGATTGACAGGGGCGAGCGCCACTATACTCTGCCCGACAGCACGCGTGCTCGATGGTGCGACACGCGGGTCCGATTCACAGCCGTTTGGCTGACGCCCTGATTGGCGGGCGCCGCTCGCCGCAGCTTTCATCGTTCAGGGACCTGCTCGCACCGACATCTCGACGTCCTGCCCGTGCTCGCGGCGATTGCCGTTGGCGTCGTTCAGGACACTCCGGCGTGACGTTGTTGCGCCGGGTCAGATCGTACTGGTGCGGGACAGCGCCGCTTCCGCCGCGAGGCTGGCAGCGCTCCTCCGCGAGAACAGGTTCACCCGTGGTCGCCCGCTCGGCGATGCAGGCACGGCGTCTGCGCACCGTCCGGCGCGACCAAGAACGATGGAGAAGGTCTCAATGACAATTCGCAACACCCGCAAGGGCTTCACGCTGATCGAGCTGCTCGTGGTGATCTCGATCATCGCGCTGCTCATCGGCATTCTGCTCCCCGCGCTGCAGCGTGCCCGGCGCAACGCCGGCGCCCTCCGCGACGGCGCGCAGCTGAAGCAGATCCACACCGGCATGGTGACCTGGGCGACGAGCAACGGCGGCCGCTTCCCGGTCCCGTCGTTCATCGACAGCCAGGGCTACACCGAGGGTCAGGAGATCAACAACCCCGGTGACGACGATCCCAAGGCCTACGAGAAGGACCGCACCGGCGCGATCTTCTCGGTCATGATCTTCAACCAGCTCCTGACCCCCGAGGTCGTCATCAGCCCGAACGAGGTCAACGGCTCGATCCAGGCGAAGGACGACTTCACCTACAACCGCCTCCCGCCGCAGTCCGGCGCCAACGAGCCCGAGCTGGCCCTCTGGGACACCAGCTTCGTCGGCGTCCCGGTCTCCAAGGACCAGGCGTACAAGATCGACGGTCGCCTGTCGCAGTCGATCAATGTCGGCAACGTCTCCTACGCCCACAGCCCGCTCGTCGGCAGCCGCTTCGGCTTCTGGCGTGACACGCTGAACGCGAACCAGGCGATCATCGCCAACCGTGGTCCGCTCTTCGCCCAGAACTTCAAGGGCGCCGGCAACAACTTCATCGCCACCCCGGACACCCGCGAGTGGTACCTGGCCCTTGGCCAGGAGGGTGAGGGCTCCGACACCCTGCTGTTCGCCGGTTCGTCGCGCGACTGGTCGGGCAACGTCGCCTACAACGACAACCACGTGAACCTCGAGAACAGCGCGACGCCCTCGGCGATCAGCTTCTTCGATCCCCAGGACGACCAGCAGATGCCGGACAACCTCTTCGTCGACGAGACGAACGAGTCCACCTCGCCGGCGCTCTACAGCTCGCGTCGCAACGCGTTCCTCCGCATGTACTTCGTTGGTGTCGACGACACCAAGGACCTCACCGAGCAGACCTACAAGGCTGCCATGTGGTGGGACGGCCGCACGGACATCTGATCCGGGCCTGACCCTGACCGAACGCGATCTCCGTCGGCCCTCGCCGGTTTCACCGGCACGCAGACGCGAACGATCTCGCTGATACAAGAGCCGGCGCCTCGCATGGGGCGCCGGCTTTTTTCGTGCGCGCAGCCGGTCGCGGGGCGCGCCAAAACGAACAAGGCCCCGCCGTGCGGCGGGGCCCTCGAAGTTGGGGATCAAGGATTCGAACCTTGACTAACGGAACCAGAAACCGTCGTGCTACCGTTACACTAATCCCCAGCGTGTGACGCCCGGGAGCGGGTCCTCCCGGCGGTGTCGCGGGAGTGTAGCACCTCGGAATCCGATGGCAACCGCGTCGCCGCGGGCCTCAGGCGGCCCGCTCGACCGCGGCGATCGCCGCCATCGTGTCGCGGCAGATCGGGAAGGCCCGGTCCAGACGCGTGATCCGAAATAGCGATGCGACATAGGGGTTCACGTTCGCCAGCGCGATCCTGCCGCCACTCTCGTCGAGCTGTTGCAGCAGTCGCACCAGCACCCCCAGGCCGGCGCTGTCGAGGTAGGTGCTGTTCTGGAGGTCGAGCACGAAGTGCTTGGCCCCATCGTTCGAGAGCTCGAGGATGAGGGTAAACAGCTCCGCGGCGGCGTCGGCCGTGATGCGCTCGTTCGTCACCGTCACGACAGAGGTGGCGCCGAGCGACTCAACGCTGGCGATGCCGCTGCCGGCGCCATCCATCGAATCCGCGTCGAGCGCCGGGGCCTCGTCCCCGGCAGCGGGAACGGCGTTGCCGGGGTTGATGCCGGCGTCGTCATTGTTCGTGGCCCGACGGAACTTGAACATCATTCGCTCCAGTGATCAGCCGTGACTCGGTCTCTCCCGCCCGCCTGCGAACGGACTCAGAAGCTCGGTCGCTTCGGACGAGCCCTGCCCGGCGTCGCCGGGGTGTCGGGGGTCGCGTGCGACCGTGCCGGAGCCTCGTCCGAGTGCTCGTCGTGTGTGGGCGCCCCGTCTTCGGGTCGCCCGTCGTTCGTGCGCTGCTGACGCGCGTCGTCGATCCGCTGATCGAGCTCGCGCAGAATGCCGCGCACCTGGTCCAGTGCCTGCCGAGAGATCCCCATGATCCACGCCTCCTTGCGGTCGCTCGGATATCGGGCAGGGTGGCTTCGCGCTTGCGGGCCGAATGGGGGACTGGGCAAACCCGACCGGAAAGGGCGCCGGTTGTGCGGGCCTCCCGGATCAGCCGATCGCGCGCGCCGGTTTTTCGGACCACCCGCTCTCCCGTTGCGCCGCCACTGCTAGAGTGCCTGCCGCAGGTCCGCACAGCGTCCTCGACACCCGGAGAGAGCCACAGGTCATGCTGAGCACGAACGCCACCACCCTCGCCATCGACGGCGGCGAGCCCGTCGCCGCCACCCCCGTTCCGATGGTCCGCGTCGATGTCGCCGAGGAAGACATTCAGGCCGCCGTC
>JBICHM010000356.1:0-14830 GCA_043101835.1 Phycisphaerales bacterium
GGTGCGCTCGAGCGCGCCGGCGTCGGTGGGGCGGTCGCGCGCCAGCTCGGCTCCGGCGCCGACGATGGTCGCCACGCGCTGCGCTTCAGCGAGATTGACGCCGAGGGTCACGGGTGCAACTTCGTGCAGACCGGCGAGCGCGTGCATCGCGCGGGCGATGTCGTCGTCGGCGCGCCGGGCGGGGTCGGCGAGGTCGATGAACGCCATCGCGGGGCGTGACGCGGGGTCGATCGCCGGCAGCGCCTCGGTCGCGAGGCGTCGCCAGATCTCTTCGAGCGCGTGGTGCATCGTCCAGTTGCCGAAGATCAGGGCGCGAGCGCCTTCGCAGCGCTCGCGGAGCGCGGGGAGGCCGCCGAGGCGCTCGAGCAGGCGCTCCCAGGTGATCCGATCGAGCGGGCCAGGTTTGCCCAGCATGATCTTGCCGTCGTCGAACTCGAGGGCGTCGGTCTGCCCGGGCTCGGCAAGGCAGACGCATTCGCGGCAGGCGCGTGCGAAGTTTCCGAAGACCGGGTGGGGCGCAGTCGAGAGGTCGGATTCGCCGACGGCCCCGAGGAACCGGACCGAAGCGCCGAGCGCGGCGAGTGCGCCGGCGTGCAGGGCCGCGTTGCCGCCGGTCTTCTCGCGCCGGACGACAAGTTCGAAGTTGCCGGAGCGCTCGGCGGCGGCGCGGATGCGCGTCCCGAAGGCGTCGATCGACGCGATGCGTGTGTAGCCCTCCTCGCCCGGCGCCGCGCGTCGATCGACGACGTCGATGATGCGGTCGATGAAGGCGTCGAAGCCCGCGACGGCGCTGATGTGGGCGCCGAGATCACCGGCGCGTTCGATCGCATCGGCGGCGCGCGCGCAGACCAGGTGCCGGGGTGGCGCTTCGTCGCCCATGCGGCGCATTGCATCCGACGCGATGCGTGCTGGCAAGCGTCCAGCGGGGCGGTCAGGCGGCCGGCGGGCGCCAGCCGGCGTCGCGCGGGAGGTGGAGCGCATCGTCGAGCTCGTCGCGGAGTTCGTCGATCTCGCGCTGCATGCGGTGGATGGTCTGCTCGAGTTCCTCGGTCGTCGCGGCGGCGGTCAGGACTTCGGCCGCGAGCGCCTCGGCTTCACTCGGCTCATCGCGCCAACCCACCGGGAAGGGCAGGACATCGCGCTCTTGCGCGCGCTCGGCTTCATCGGGGGCGTCGGCGTGTCGAAGGCGGAGTCGGGACATGGGGCTGTCCTCCAGTGCGCAGCGTGTCGGCGCACCAACGCGCATCGACCGAGGCGCAGCTGGGGATCAGGCGCGGTCGGGAAAACCCGTGTCGTCCTCCGACGTCTGTGTCGTGTGTGCGGGCGCGCCGGACTTTCCGGACGACGCTCCGGTGGGTGTCGACGCGCCGATGCGGGGTTCGACGCCCCGAATCGTCCGCGCAATATTGCCCTTGTGGCGCCAGACGACCAGCGCGGCGAGAGCGCCGGTGGCCACGAGGAAGGGCGCTGCACGCCGCCAGCGATCCTCGCCCTCGAGCGTGAGCAGCACGGCGGCGCCGGTCCACAGCGGCACGCTCAGCCCGGCGATGCAGGAGGCGACGCCGACGTAGCGCGTGAGACGCGCGGTGGCGATCCAGACCGCGGCCCCGAGCAGCGCGGGGACGGTGAGCTGCGGGAAGACGCCCAGCACGCTGCCGAGCCCCGTCGCGACGCCCTTGCCGCCCTTGAATCGGAGCCAGACCGGGAAGATGTGTCCGAGCACCGGGCAGGTCGCGACTCCCAGCCACGCCCAGGCCTCGGCGGGGCCGAGATCGGGGCGCGCGAGGACGCCCGCAATCCAACCGGCCAGGAGGGTTGGGACGAGCCCTTTGCACACGTCCAGCACGAAGCAGAGGATCCCGAGGCGCCGGCCGAGCACGCGCATGGCGTTGGTGGCGCCGATGTTCCCGGAGCCGTGGTCGCGGATGTCGACGCCGCGCGCGAAGCCCATGAGCAGGCCGACGGGGATCGAGCCGACGAAATACGCGCAGGCGGCAAGGATGGTCCACATCAGCGCTGGGGGCATGCGCGGCTCCGCATCACCGGCGCTTGCCGGCTGGGCGGATGCTGGTCGAGCCTGCGATGAGCGTCAAGCGCGGTTGCGTTACGGGCAGGGGCCCCACATGCCCAGCAGGACGCCGAGGTCGTTGCCGTTCACGACGCCGTCGCCGGTCAGGTCATACGGCGCCGAGCGATTCTGGCCCCACTCGCCGAGCAACTCGCCGAGATCCTGGCCATTCACAACGCCGTCGCCGTCGATATCGCCGAGGCAGGCGACGCCATCAGTGAGGTCGCCGGTCACGGCGAGGGCGTAGCCCTGCGTGCCGATGTTCACGGCGCGACCGATGATGCGGACGGTCCAGGCGCCGATCTCGGGCGAGGCGACGTGGACCTGCTCGACGTTGTTGAGCGGATCCCACGAGCCGCCGGTGATCGACTGGGCGGTCGTCGTGCTGAAGACGTTGCCGCGGTAGGTCACGCCGGAGGGGCTGATGACCTCGAGGTCGAGGTCGTTGACCGGGGCGGCCGGCGCGAACGCCTCGGCCGGGGCGTCGGTGAAGGTCATGGTGACGCGCAGCTGCTCGCCGGGCGACTCAACGAAGATGGTCTGCTCGGCGGTGTCGTTCGTCGAGAGCGCCTCGGGCGAGGTGTTCCAGACGTCGACGATGCGCAGTTCGCGCGAGTCGCCGGGGAGGTAGAGGGCGTTGTCGAGCGCGACGCGTCCCCAGCCTTCGCTCGAGTTCGGGTAGTTGTAGCCGCCGTGGGCGATGCCGGTGGCGTCCATCGCGCTGTTGAGCAGCGTGGCCTTGAGCAGCGCGCCGGAGGGCACGAGCGAATCGGAAGGCGTGGCGACACCGCTGGGGTAGTAGCCATCGACGAAGTACTGGCGCGCGAGCAGGGCGGTTCCGGCGACCCCGGGCGCGGCCATCGAGGTGCCGGACTTGCTGGAGAGGCCGCAGGTCTCGGCGTTGGGCCATGCGGAGGCGGACATGATGCCGATGCCCGGGGCCATGATGTCGGGCTTGCGCCGGCCGTCGGCTGTGGGGCCGACGCCGCCGTAGCCCTTCTGGTCCTGCGACGGCGTGTCGCGCGTGGCGGCGACGGCGAGCAGGTTCTTGGCGTTCTCGGGAGTGCGGATCGTCGAGAGGTTGCTCTCGGCGAAGATCACGAGGTTGTCCTCGTGGTCCCACATGAACTCATCGATCGTGCGGCACCAGCCGGTGTACGACGTGGAGTTGTCGTCGCCCCAGGAGTTGGTGTGGATGAAGGCGCCCTGGGTGCGATGCAGTTCGAGCAGGGGGCCGAAGAGCGTGCCGGTCGCGGAGTCCGAGAGGGAGGGCAGGTCGTTGAAGACGATCTTCGCGTCGTAGGCGACGCCGCGCGTGTCGGTGTTGTCGCCGTTGTCGCCGGCGACGGTGCCGGCGACGTGCGTGCCGTGCGAGCCGTACCCCAGCGCGGTGTTGAAGGCGAGGATCTTGCGGTGCCCGGGATAGACGCCCGCGCCGAGGATCGGCACGTTGGGATCGCGAAACGAGCAGTGCAGGACATCGATCTTGGTGTCGAGCACGCCGACGATCTGGCCGGCGCCGGTGAGGCCTGCGCCGTAGAGCGGCGTGCTGCCATTCTGGTTGGTCTGCACGATCCAGCGGACCGTCGCGTTGCGCGTGGTCGCCTCGGGCGCCTCCTCAATAAAGAGGATCTCGTCGATCGCGGCGATCTTGCGTTCGGCGCCGGCGGGCACGGCGACGGCGATGGTGGTGCGGTCGCCGGTTGATTCGGTGGCGATCAGCGTCGCGCCGTCGATCGCTTCGATCTGGTCGATCGCGCCGACGCCGTCGCCGACAAGCGTGATGTGCAGCAGCGTGATGCCGGCTTCGGCAAGCTCGATGCGCTCGGGCGTCTCGAAGACGCGCCGGCCGATCTCGGGCGCAAGCTTCCATTCGGGGCGCATCGCGCCGGCCCAGCGCACGAAGCCGAGATCTCGCACTGAATCGGGCGTGGCGGCGCTGGTGTCGGCGAGGAAGGCGCCGCTGCCGACGTAGCCCCCGATGCGGACGCCGGCGCGTTCGAGGGCGGCGCGGCGAGCGGGCGTCATGGGGCCGTCGAGTTGCAGCAGACGCGGCGCGCGCGCCGCCTCGGCGCGGACCGAATCAGCGAGCGTTCGGTTGCGTGCGGTGTCGATAGCAACACCACGGAGCCGGATCTGCGACGCGATCGGGGTCGCGCGGCGCGGAGCGTCGTTGTGCTCCTGCACCTCGGCGTGGGGCCTGGGGCCGAACGGCTGGGCGCCATGGCTCGGCACGGCAAGGCCGGCGAACGCGACGAGCGCAACTACAACAGAACCGCGGACCATCAGCACCTCTCCCGTCGCCCGGGCTCTCCAGCCCGCGCCTCGCACCATGCAGGCACGCACCGCGCACGACAGAAAGCCGCCGCGCCCAATCGTGTCCGCTCTCCTCTCCCCGGCCAACGTGAGGGGTCGCCGGGGGTTCTCCTCAGATGCCTCAGTAAACCCCGAGGGGCCCATGGAAGCAAGAGATTGGGGGCAAATCTCCGCGTTGGATGCCGAGAGCGCCCGCGCAATCGCGTTGCGAGCACCGCCTGCGGGCGGATCGACACCAACTGCGCAGATATCCGGACCTGGAGCAGGTCCGGTTCCGCGTTTGGCGTCTGTGGGCGAGCCGAACTATTGCAGGTTCACGGGCATCACAACATACGTGAAGTCTGTGTCGGCTTTCAGCGTGCCCGGCTTGTTGGGCGCCTTCATCTCGAAGACGACGCGATCGATGTCGACGACCTTGAGCGCGTCGAGGATGAACTGGGGGTTGAAGCCGATTTCGATCTCGTCGCCGTCGAAGTCGTCGAGACCGACGGTGATCTCGGCTTCGCCCATCTCGGGCGCGCGGCTGCTGAGTCGCAGCGTGGTGCCGGACTTGCCCTTGCCTTTCTGGAAGGAGAGGCGCACGCCGCGCGATTCCTCGTTGGTGAGCAGCGCAGCGCGCCGGAAGGCGCTGGTGATTGAATCGACTTCGAAGGTGGCGCGCTTGTCCTGGTCGCGCGGAATGACGTCTTCGTAGGGCGGGAACGCGCCCTCAACGAGCGAGCAGGAGATTACGGCGTCGGGATCGTCGCCGGGGTCGCCGAGCGCGAAAAAGGCCTGGTTGTCGGTGACGCCGATGCGCACGGCTTCGTCACGTCCGCCGACGAGTTTGCTGACGAGCGACATCGCCTTCGACGGGATGATGCAGGAGACGCTCTCGGTCTCGGAGAGGGCGCCGCCGTCGATCGAGCCCTTGGCGTGCGCGAGGCGACGACCGTCGGTCGCGACGAGTTCGAGCTTCTTTCCCGAGCATTTCAGCAGCACGCCGTTGATGGCGTAGCGGCTGGTCTCGCGCGCGGTGGCGAAGAGCGTGCGGCTGACGAGGCGGACGAGTTCGCGCGCCTGGATGGTGATGACGCTCTCGCCGGCGTCGGCGAAACGCGGCATGGGCGGGAACTCGGCGGCGGGGTAACCGAAGACGGTGAACTTCGCGTCGGCGCCGCGGATGTGCACGGCGTCGTTGTCGGTCTCGATGGTGAGCGTGGCGTCGGCGTCCTCGGCCTGCACGATCTGGCGGAGCTTGTCGGCGGGGACGAGCGCCTCGCCGGGCTCCTGCACTTCGACGTTCGCGTCGGCGATCGAGAGGGAGACTTCGGTGTCGGTGGCGGCGAGCGTGAGCAGTCCGGCGTCGGCCTCGCGCGAGGCGGTGAGGCGCACGCAGGTGAGTTGCGGCTTGGGGCTGCGGCTGGGCGCCACGCTCGTGACCAGGTTGACCGCCTCCAGGAGGGCGGCGCGGTCGCAGATGACCTTCATTGCAGTCTCGCTCTCAATCTCGTCGTACGGCCCGCCCTCGATCGCGGGGGGCTGATCGACTCGGGAGTGTACCGTTCCTGACCGATCCGTCAGGCCCGATCCCGGCAGGTTGTCGGGAAGGCCGGTAGGCTCGATAATCGCCTCTCGGTCTCGATCCGTCCCTCCCGGCCCGTCGGTCGGCGTCGCGCCCTGCGCCGCCGGTCGCGAGCGCCGTCCGTGCCACGCAGACAGGAACCCCCCATGTCCTTTGAAGCCGCTGTCCACGCCCAAGCGATCGACCTCGACCGCCTCTCCCTCGAGATGTGCGCCGCCGCCGGCAGCGGGCATCCGACGAGCGCGATGAGCATCGGGCACATCGTGACGGTGCTGCTGTTCCACTCCATGCGCTGGAGCCCCGATCACCCCGACTACCCCACGAGCGACCGGCTGGTCCTCAGCGAGGGGCACGCGGTGCCGGCGGTGTACGCGGCCCTTGCGCGGCTCGGCGCGAAGGTCGGCAGGAACCCCGCCGAGTGGACGCCGCTGCAGATCGAGGATCTCTCGACGCTGCGCGAGGTGGGGTCGGTGCTCGAGGGGCACCCGAACCCCGGCGAGGGATTCCCGTTCTTTGATGCGGCCACTGGATCGCTGGGGCAGGGACTCTCCACCGCGGCGGGTCTGGCGGAGGCGGCGCGTCTCGACAGCCACGACCGTCGCGTGTACTGCATCATCGGCGACGGCGAGTCGCGTGAGGGGCAGGTCGCCGAGGCGCTCGACTACATCGTCGAGCGCGGGCTGAACCAGGTGCTCCCGATCTTCAACTGCAACGCCTACGGGCAGGCTGGTCGAGTGAGCGATCAGCAGTCGCCGGAGCGGACGAAGGCGAAGCTCGAATCCGCGGGCTTCGGGGTGACGCTGATCGACGGGCACAACCCGGCGCAGATCCTGGAGGCGTTCGAGGCGTTCTCCAAGATCAGCGGCGTCGAGGGCGCGGCGCCGATGGCGGTCGTGGCGAAGACGGTCAAGGGCTGGGGCGCCGAGGAGACGCTGACCGGCAACTGGCACGGCAAGCCCCCGACGGGCGACGTGCTCGCGAAGGCGATTGAGGAACTGGAGCGTCGGCGTGCGGAGCTGACCAGCAGCCTGGTGCAGGCGGACCATTTCGAGATCCGTCCGCCCGCGGCCGCCGGCGCGCCGAGCGAGTCGACCTTCGAGATTCCCACGTTCAGCGAGGCGATGCGCCGCGCTGATATGGAATCGGTGTGGCAGTCGGGCCGGTTCGCGACGCGCAAGGCGTACGGGCTGGCGCTGCGCGAGCTCGGTCGCGCGAGCGACCGCGTCGTGACGCTCGATGCGGATGTGAGCAACTCGACGTTCGCGGAGACCTTCGCGCGGGATCCGGAACTGGCCAGCCGGTTCTTCGAGTGCCGCATCGCCGAGCAGAACATGGTGTCGATGGCGGTGGGCATGGCTGCGGCGGGGAAGATCCCGTTCTGCTCGTCATTCGCGAAGTTCATCACCCGCGCCTACGACCAACTGGAGATGGCCATCCTGACGGGGGCGAACATCAAGGTGGTGGGTTCGCACGTGGGCATCACGCCCTGCAGCGACGGGCCCAGCCAGATGGGGCTGAGCGACATCGCGTTCATGCGCGCCTTCACCACGGTGAAGGATCGTCGCGGGAACCCGGCGATGTACGTGCTCCAGCCCGCCGACGCCTACGCGGCCTACGCCCTGACGAACGTGATGGCCGAGTACGAGGGCGCCTGCTACATGCGGACGGCCCGCCCGGACACCGAGTTCCTCTACTCCGACGATGTGGTCTTCAACCTCGGCGGCTTCGAGGTGCTCAGCGAGGGTCGCGACATCCTGCTGGTCTCCGCGGGGTACATGGTGCACGAGGCGAACAAGGCGCTCGATGCGCTCGACCGCCAGGGCGTGTCGGCGACGCTGGTCGATCTGTACAGCCTGCCGTTCGACGGCGACGCGCTGCTCGACCTCGCGAATGCGAACAACGGCTACGTGCTCACGCTCGAGGACAACTACGGCGCATCGATCGGCGGCGCGGTCGCGGACGTGATGACCGCCAGCGGTGATTCGTTCACGCTCAAGCAGATGCACGTGAACCGACTGCCCAAGAGCGCCCGCCAGCCGGATGAGGAACTTTCGTACGTGGGCCTGGCGACCGACGACATCGTTCGGGCGAGCCTGGAGATGCTCGAGGTCGGCGTGGCCTGAGGGTCTGGTGAGGATCGTGTTACGAGTTCAGTGAATCCTGCCTCAAAGAATCACCCAAAGTGGGGAGTATCGTCCGAAATCGGGCTTGGGAAGGGCTGCTTGGTGCAGGAATCTGCTCCGGGGAGCCGATTGCTCGGGAAATGATCGGACGAATGCTCGGTTTGCAGGCACTAGTCGAGCCGATATAGTTAGCGGTCGCTCGCAGTGTCGGGAGAAGGTGTCGCCTCTCCCGGGTTCCACTGTGGAGCGTGAGTTTCGAAAGCAAGCCGTCCGGTGGGCGGGGTCGTGTCGGCCCGGCTCAAAGAGGAACACAGGACGGGTGGATGAGACGGACGCGATCGCAACAGCGTCCACGGTAGAAGAAGGAGATGTCTCTCATGAGACGGACTGTTAGCCTCAGCCTGCTCGCCGGGGCGGCCTTCGGCGCGAGCAGCGTCGCCGCGATCGCGGAGAGCACCAGCAACGACGAGGTCCGCGCGATGGTCGCGGAGATGCTCGCCGACGCCGATTCGCGCAGCAGCCTCCTGCAGGGTGGCGGCGCCGCGGGTCACGACGGCAAGTTCTTCCTGGCCAGCCCGGACGGCAACTTCCGCATGAACGTCAGCGGTCAGATGCAGTTCCGCTACGTCATGAGCCTGCGTGACGAGGCCGATCCCAACGCGGCCAACTTCAACGAGCAGGTCGGCAACGTTGACGATTTCGATCACGGCTTCGAGATGCGGCGCACCAAGCTGCAGTTCGACGGCCACGTCTACAGCCCGGACCTGATCTACAAGGTGCAGGGCGCGTTCGACCGCAACGGCGGCGCCTTCACGCTCGAGGACGCCTACATCGGTTGGCAGCTCGAGGACGGCGGCAAGCTGATCGCCGGTCAGTTCAAGGCCCCGTTCATGCGTGAGGAGCTGGTCTCCAGCAAGTACCAGCTCGCCGCGGACCGCTCGTTCACCAACGAGTTCTTCACCGGCAACCGCACGCAGGGCATCCAGTACTCGCAGGAGATGGAGAACATCCGCTACGCGGTGTCCTTCAACGAGGGCTTCGACAACAGCCTGATCAGCTCCTACTCGAACGGCGCCGGCACGGCCACCAACACCGGCTTCAACAACGACCAGACCGACTGGGGCTTCAGCGGTCGCGTTGAGTTCCTCCTCGGCGGCGAGTGGGGCGCGTTCAAGGACTTCACAAGCGAGCCCGGCGCGGCCATGAGCCACATGCTCGGCGTCGCCGGTCACTACCAGGGCGGCAGCGAGATCTACGTCGCCGGCGTCAGCGTCGACAACGACGATCTCTTCGCCTACACCATCGATTACTCCATCGAGGGTGACGGCTGGAACGCCTTCGCCGCGTTCGTCGGCAACAGCACCGACGCCGGCGTCAGCGGCGCTCCCGATGGCGACAACTTCGGTTTCGTCGTGCAGGGCGGCCTGAACTTCGACGAGAACAACGAAGGCTTCCTCCGCTACGACTACGTCGGCGCGGACGATGCGCTCGTCGGCCAGAACGATGAGCTCTCGACCATCACGGTCGGCCTCAACCACTACGTGCACGGCCACGCGGCCAAGTTCACCGTGGACCTCAACTGGGTCCTCGATGAGGCCATGAACCCGGCCGTCGGCTCGGGCGGCGCCGTGACCCCGTCCTTCCTCAACTCGTCGGGCATCGGCTACCTCGGCAGCAACGACAGCGACGAGATCTACATCCGCGCCCAGTTCCAGCTGCTCTTCTGAGCCGCCTGAACTTCTGACGCAGATCCACGCCGGCCGGTCACTGTGACCGGCCGGCGTTCTTTTTGCCCTCCTCGACCGGAGCCGGCGCGTCGAGAGCCGGGATCCGCCGCGGGCCCGGATGCGGATATACTCGCGCGTGGATGGGCGTGGCGGGTGCGCGCAGGGTTCGCCCGCGCCAGCGTTTCCGAGCACATTCGGGCGGTGTCGGGCGGCCTCTGGGCCGGCAGGGCGGCATCCGTCCGGCCGGGGCCGATTCGCCTGTTCGCGTTTCACCCACCCCGTCGCGGGAGGTCTCGACCATGTTCCGATCCGTCTCCAGCCCCGTCGCCGCACCCCGCAGCCGCGCGTTCACGCTCGTGGAGCTGCTGGCCGTCATCGGCATCATCGCGCTGCTCCTTGCGATCCTGCTGCCGGCGCTCTCCGGGGCGCGCACCGCCGCGAAGCGCACCGCCACCGAGGCGCTGATGCGCGAGATTCTCTCGGCGGCGCAGTCGTTCCAGTCCGCCAACGGGCGGCCGCCGGGCTTCTTCAGCGCCACCGATGTCGGCGGGCGGACGAACCGGCAGGACCGGGGCTTCACGGCGATGGAGAACATGCTCCTCGACCTCGCCGGCGGCGTCGTCCCGCCGGGCGATGCGCGCGCCAGCCAATCGCCCGCGGCGGACAACAGCCTGATCCGCGTCGGCCCGTTCACGACGGTCGATGAGAACGTGCTCGTCGATGTCGCCGACATCGGCGCCCAGGACGGCCCCGGGTACCTCAGCCTGAAGGGCTCGGACCTTCGTCCGATCGCCGGGCAGTTCTCGCCCATCGATGAGACCGACTGGTACAACGATCGCGGCGAGATCGTGAAGGGCATGCCGGACGTCGTGGACGCCTTCGGGCAGCCCCTCCTCGCGTGGACGCAGGACCCCGCGGCGGCGCTGAATCCGCCTGCCACCGCCGGCTCGGAGCCCTACGACTACTTCGCGCAGGAAGAGTTCGTTCCCAGCGACAACAACCGCGCGCCGTTCTACTGGGCGAGCAACGCGGGGTACCTGACGAGCGGATTGTCGTACAGCGCGAGCCCTGACGCCGCGAAGCCGTGGACGTTCGGCCTCGGCGATCCCTCGACGAAGATCAACCAGACGCAGCGGAGCATGCTCGGCGAGATCGATATCGACGAGCAACAGCGCATCGCGTCGCTGGCGGGCATCCTCGGGAGCCCGGCGTTCCCGGTCGAGCGCGAGAACGCGAGCGATCCCTGGCGCCCCGCGCGTCCGCGCGGCAGCCTGGTGCTGACCTCGGCCGGCGCTGATGGGATCTACTTCAAGCGCCCCGTCGAGAGCGCGGGGCCGAACAGCTCCGGCGGCGGCGACACCGACCTGAACGTCGTCGGCTACGCCCCGACGAACCAGCAGGCGTTCGTCGCCAACAAGGTCGTCCGGACGGTCGAGGAGGCCGACGACATCGTCCAGTCCTCCGGCGGCTGATCCGGCGGCCGCTGCGGCACGCCGGGCGTGAGACCTCGGGTTTCCTCGCAGCGTTGCGGCAGGGGTCCGGTATTGTGGGGGTATGAACCACCCACACACCCGTCTGAACGTGCGCGCCGGCGCACGCACCGCCGCAGCGAGCGCGGCGGTCGCCGGCGCGCTGGTCGCGGCATCGATCGGCGCCATGGCCGGCGCGCAGTCGACGCCTCCTCCCAACGGTCCGCGCTCGGTTGAGCCGGCGTGGCACGCGATCGTGAACGCGACGCTCGTGCCCGCGCCGGGCGAACTCGTCGAGGACGCGACGATCGTCCTGCGCGACGGCGTCATCCGCAGCATCGCCACCGGCGCCGAGCCGCCGGCGGGCGCGCGGGTGTGGGACGCCACTGGCATGACGGTCTACGCCGGCTTCATCGATGCGCACGTGCCGGTGGATGCGCCCACGCCGGGCGCGGGCAGCGCCGGTGTGCACTGGAGCGACAAGGTGGTTGCGCAGCGCAGCGCGCTCGACGGCGACGGCCTGTCGGCCGGCGATCGCGAGTCGCTCCGCTCGCTCGGTTTCACGGTCGCGGCGATCGCGCCGGACGACGGCGTCTTCCGCGGGCAGGGCGCCGTGGTTTCGCTGCGGAGCGCGACGAGCCGCGCTCCCGACGTGCGGTCGCTGTTCAGCGGATTCGGGGGCGGCGGCAACAACGCGCGTCAGAGCGAGCCGGCGGGCCCCTTCGAGGAGACGGTGATCAAGTCGCCGGTCTTCCATGAGGTCGCCCTCGAGACCGGCGGCTTCGGCGGCGGTTACCCGACGAGCAACATGGGCGCGGTGGCGCTGGTGCGTCAGACGCTCAGCGACGCCGACTGGCACGACCGCGCCAGAATCGTGCACGAACGGAACCAGCAGTCGCCGGCGCCGGAGCCGGCCGCGTATCTCGATGCGCTCGGTCCGGGCGGGTCGGCCGGTCTGCCGCTCCTGTTCAACACCGACAACGAACTCGAGGCGCTCTGGCTGCACGATGTCGCGACGGAGTTCGACCGCCCGGCGATGATCGTCGGCAGCGGCACGGAGTTCCGTCGTTTGGACGCGATCGCCTCGACGGGCATGCCGATCATTCTGCCCCTCAACTACCCCGACGCGCCGAATGTGTCGACCGCGGCGGACGCCGAGCAGGTGGAACTGCGCACGCTGATGACCTGGGAGCAGGCGCCGACGAACGCGCGACGCCTCGCGGACGCGCGTGTGACGATCGCCCTGACCACGGACAGGCTGGAGAGCCGCAAGGACTTCCTGCCGAACCTGCGCAAGGCGGTGGAGCACGGATTCGCGAAGGACGCGGCGCTCGCGGCGCTGACGACGACGCCGGCCCGACTCTTCGGGCTCGAGCAGCGCGTCGGGCGCGTCGAGCCGGGGTTCGTCGCGAACCTCGTCGTCGTCGACGGCGACCTCTTCGACAAGGACGCGAAGATCCGCGATGTGTGGGTGGACGGCGAGCGGTACGAGATCACGCCGCCCGACGCGATGGATATCACGGGGCGCTGGGCCGTCGACTGGGACGGCACGGACAACGAGGCGTTCTTCGATGTGGCGAAGGGTCCGGCGATCACCGTTCGTCACGGTGACGCCGAGGCGAAGGCGGAGAAGGTCGCCCTGCGCGACAACCGGCTGACGTTCCAGGTGCAGGGTGAGGCGCTCGGGTTCGAGGGCGTCTGGCTGGCCAGCGCGGTGATCGACGAGGGGCGAATGCTCGGATTCACGGTGTCGCCGGCGGGTGAGTCGCGCCCCTTCGGCGCCGAGCGCCCGGGCGATGTGCCCGAGCAGGAGGAAGCCGAGGGCGAGGGACAACGAGGTCGGCGCGCACAGGCAGAGAACGCCGAAGACGCCGGCGATGCGGATGCCGAGGGTGAGGAGGCGGAAGTCGCGGGCGCAGATGTGCCCGAGGCGCTGCCGGTTCCGTTCGGCGCCTACGGCTTCCTCGAGCAGCCCGCGCAGGAGGACGTGGTCGTCACGAACGCCACGATCTGGACGGCGGGCGACGCCGGGATCATCGAAGACGGCGCCATGGTGGTCCGCGCCGGAACGATCGAGTGGGTGGGCGAGGCTTCCGATCTGCCCCGGTCGGCCGGCGACCTGCGCGTGATCGATGCGCAAGGCAAGCACGTGACGCCGGGCCTCTTCGATGCGCACAGCCACACGGGCATCGGCAACTCGTTCGGCGATGTGAACGAGGTTGGCCAGACGGTGACCGCCGAGGCGCGCGTGCGCGACATCATCAACCCCGACGATGTGAACTGGTACCGCCAGCTGGCCGGCGGCCTGACGGCGGCGAACCAGCTGCACGGCTCGGCCAACCCCATCGGCGGGCAGAGCAATGTGGTGAAGCTGCGCTGGGGAGTCAGCGCCCCCAAGGCGATGGTCGTGACAACCGCGCCGGAGGGCATCAAGTTTGCGCTCGGCGAGAATCCCAAGCGGAACTCGTGGCGCTACGAGGGTGAGAGCCGGTACCCGCAGTCGCGCATTGGCTTGTTCACTATCATCCGCGAGCGGTTCGTCGCGGCGCAGGACTACATCGATGCGCAGGAGCGCTACGACGCGATGTCGGCGCGGGAGAAGGAAGGCGTCCTGCAGCCGCGTCGCGACCTCGAACTCGAGGCGCTGGCGGAGATCCTGCGCGGCGAGCGCTTCATCCACTGTCATTCCTACCGGCAGGACGAGAGCTTCGGCCTGACGCGGATCGCCGACGAGTTCGGCTTCACGATCGGCACCTTCCAGCATGTGCTCGAGGGGTACAAGGTCGCGGAGGCGATCAAGGCGCACGCGATCGGCGCGAGCGCCTTCAGCGACTGGTGGGCCTTCAAGTTCGAGGTGTACGACGCGATCCCCTACAACGGCGCGATCATGCACGAGGTCGGCGTGCCGGTGACCTTCAACAGCGACTCCAGCGAGCTGGCGCGTCGGATGAATCTCGAAGCGGCCAAGGCGGTGAAGTACGGCGGCGTCGAGCCGAACGAGGCGCTGAAGTTCGTGACCTACAACGCCGCGCTGCAGTTCCAGGTCGAGGACCGCATGGGCTCGCTCGAAGCGGGCAAGGACGCGGACTTCGTGATCTGGACGGGCAGCCCCTTCAGCACGATGTCGCGCGCTGAATCGACCTGGATCGAGGGACGCGAGATGTTCTCGATCGAGAAGGATCGGGCGCTGCGCGAGCGCGACGCGGCGGAGCGACAGCGCCTCATCCAGAAGGTGCTGGCGCAAGGCGGCGGCGGCTCGGGCGCCGGCCCGCGCCGGCCGGGCCGGATGGGCGAGTTCACCGAAGAGCAGGCGCTGCTCGAGGCGATCCTGCTCGAACTGGCGCGTGACGGCAAGGACATCAACCACTGCGACATCGGCGAGTGCGGCTTGCTGACCGTCGGCCACCAGCACTGAGCGAAGGAAGGAACCACACCATGCGAACGATCAAGCACTTCGTCGCGGGCGCCTTCCTCGGCGCCGCGTGCCTCGCCCCGGCCGCCCTCGGCCAGGATCTGACCCACAAGGCGCCGCCCCAGGAGCGGGCGGTGCTCATCGCCGGCGC
>JBICHM010000357.1:0-7990 GCA_043101835.1 Phycisphaerales bacterium
GACGCGTCACTGGACATTGTCACCAGCACGATGCCGACGCCGTCCTTCTCGATCGCGCCGCGCTGGCGGCGCAGGTCGGACATCGCCTCGCGGCAGAAGGTGCAACCTGAATGCCGGAGAAACACGACAAGTGTCGGACGCACATGAGACAGGTCGGCGAGCGATTCACCAGTATTGGTGATTGCCCGCTTCATCGCCGCACGCGGCTCGAGTGTGGCCGGCGATGCCTCCGTCGCGCGCACGCGCCAGGCGCTGCGGAGAATGAGCGCGAATGGAATCCACCAGATCAGATCGTTCGTGATGATCGTCCATCCGAACGACCACGGGAATGTCCCGGCCGCGGCGGCCTGCACGAACCCGATCGGGCCGAAGACTTTCCCAAGTAGGCCGACCAGCACGATCGGCCAGTGATGGAGCGGCGCGAACGCTGCGACGGCGTACCCAATACCGTAGACGCCGACGATCATGCCGACGCACTGCCAGATCTGCGGGTACAGAGGCCGCTCGACACCCATGAGGTCGAACGCGAGGTTCGGGCGTGCAACGACCGCCATCCCCCAAAGGAGGTTGTACGCCGCCGCGAGCAGCAGCGTGACGGTCATCCATCGGGGCGCGGGTTGGGCGTTGATCGCCATGCGGCCTCCGCGTGCTCAGGCGCGTGCTTTGACGGTGGAGATGCCGCCGTCGACGCCGACGACCTGGCCGGTCACCCACTCGCTTTCCGGCCCGAGCAGCCAGTCGATGACCGGCGCAACCTCGTCCGGGGCGCCGATGCGCCCGAGCGGGTGCATCGACTTCGATGCCTTCAGCGCTGCGTCGTTGCTGGTGAGCCGCTCGGCCATCGGCGTGTCCACGAGTCCGGGGGCGACGGCGTTTACGCGCACCCCGCTTGGAGCGTATGTCGCCGCAGCCGATCGCGTGAGGCCGGAGACAGCGGCTTTCGCGGCGCCGATGAGATCATGATTCGGCAGCCCTACCTGGCCTGCGCAGGAGCTCATCAGGACAATCGACCCGCCGGCCCGCTTCATCGCCTGGGCGCCGGCGCGCACCGTGGCGAATGCGGTGTGCAGATTCTGGGCGATCGCCTCGTCAACCTCGTCGCGTGTGGTCAGATGCGCCGGCTTGAGGACGATCGAGCCGGCGAGATTGGCGACGCCGTCGAGCCGGTCGGTCATCTCGACCGCACGCGTGCAAAGCGCTTCTACGGCGTCGTAGTCGGTCGCATCGGCGACCATCGCCTCTGCGCCGATTTCGTCGGCCAGTTCGCGGATAGGCTCCTCGCGTCTGCCGGCGAGCAGCATCCGGGCGCCGCGCGTCGCCAGCCGGCGGACGAGCGCGCTGCCGATTCCACCGGCGGCGCCGATGATCAGGTAGGTCGGTCGGTCCTGCGTGCCCGCGTCGCCCATACCAGTGTCGCCTCCTCGTGTCCCCGTCAAACCGTCAAGAACAACCGCGGCGACGGACGCCGGGCATGCCTCCGGTTTCGCGGCGCATGCCTCGAACGATTCAGCCGTTTCGGGCGCCGTTCCGACCCGGGGCGGGCGTGATGGGGACCGACAGGCGTCCGTTTGCGCCGTCGGGGCGAGCCTGCGAGGCCTCGAAGCGGGTCTCAAGGTCGAAGACCTCGCGGAAGAGTTCGGCCTTTCGCTCGGCGCCCCAGATATTGACCTCGGCGCCGTCCCGCGCGCTCACACGGAAGATCGCTCGCGGACCGATGACCTCCGCCCGGACATCCCGCACCGACTGCGTGTGCGTTCGGTCGAGGCCGTCGGCGATGCGCAGCAGCGCGCTCAGCCGGCGCACGATCGCCTGGTCGTCGCGGCTGAGGCGCGCGTAGGCGGTGTGCTTCTGCTTGGGGTGGGAGCGCCGGTGATACCGCGCGACGGTGGCGACGATCTCGCGCTGCCGGTTCGTATATCCCGCCATGTCGCTATGGGCGATCAGGTGATACGAGTGCTTGTGATGTCGGGAGTAGTTGATGAGGTAGCCGACGTCGTGCAGCACCGCCGCGGCTTCGAGGAGCTCTCGATTGATCGGGTTCCGCCAGTCCGATTCGTCGCCGGGCGCTTCCCCAGCGCCACCGGCGAGATCGTCGAAGAGGCGCACCGCGAGACGCGCCACCTGCTCGCTGTGGCGTTCTTCGTACCGGCAGGACGCCGCGAACCGGCGCGCAGCGCGAAGGCGGTCGACCTGCAGCCCGTCGCTCGACTGGCGTCCCATTCCCAGCTCATCGACCATCGAGAGCAGCAGTCCATCGCGGATTCCGCGGTCGTGCACGCGCAGGCGGTTGACGCCGAAGCGCTTCATGACCTTGTCGATGATGAGCACGCCGGCGACGATGATGTCCGCGCGGTCAGCGCTGAGCCCGGCGATGCCGGTCCTCTCGGCAACCGGGATCTTTCGGAGCCAGTCCAGCGTGTGGCGCACCTCGTCGCGCTGCATCTCGTGGCCGCCGACGGTGAAGGGCAGCATGTCGGCGCCGGCGTCGGTGGAGCGATGCATCGAGACGCTCGCCAGCGTCGTGAAGGTGCCGCCGGAGCCGAAGATCAGCGACGGGGCCGGCTCGACGCGCGGCAGTCGGTCGCGGAGCTGTTCGCGCACATACCGGCGCATCGCGAGGTACTGGCGGCCCTCGGGATCGTCGCACGCGCCGAATCGCTCGGTGAGACGCACGGCGCCCAGCGGCAGCGTGAAGACGTTGCCGATGACGCCGTCCACGCTCGTGACGATTTCCGTGCTGCCGCCGCCAATGTCCACCACGGCGCAGGTCATGTCTCGAAGATCGAACGCGTTGGCGACGCTCTGGTGCGCGAGCCGCGCCTCCTCCTCAGCGCTGATGATCACCAGGTCGAGCCCGGCGCGCTTGTGGACGAGGTCGATGAGGGTCTTGCCGTTGGTGGCCTCGCGCACGGCGGCCGTCGCGATGGCGCGGATCGTCTCGACGCCGTAGCCGTTGGCGATGTCTTTCATCCGCGCGATGGCGTCGGCGGAGCGTTCGATGTTCACGGGGTCGAGCGCGCCGGTCTCCTCGAGCCCGTGCCCGAGGCGCGCGATCTCCTTTTCGTCATCGATCACGCGGTACGAGCCCGATTCGGTCGTCTCGGCGACGATGAGGCGGATGCTGTTTGATCCGACATCGATCGCAGCGAGGCGCCGGGCGCCGGTGGAGGTGGATGGCGTCATGACGCCGCTCCCGTGATGTGACTCTGCAGATTCGCGGGCCGGACGATCGCCTGCGCGCGATCGGCGGTCCACCAGTCGAGGAATCGGTCCCGGGCGAGGTCCTGCTCGCGCTCGAGCTGCGCCCGGAGGTCGTGGAGCGCCGCGGCGACCGCCGCCGGCGGGGCATCGATCGTGCGGAGGCGCTCAAGCATCTCGTGGGTGTCGTTGAGGTCGCCGAGGCGGCGCTGCACCTCGGTGGCGCGCGAGTACATCTGGTCGAATGCCTCGGGGGTCATGCACGACCGGAATATCTCGAGCGTGTAGCGCGTCGCCTTGGCCGCCTTGCGCAGGTCGTGGAGTCGCTCGAAGACGCGGAGGTTCTGGCGCGACGCCTCAACGAACGTCGCCTGCGCCTCGGCCACGGCGCGGGCGCCGAATGCGCCGAACGTCTCTCCTGCATGCTTGCCATTCACCGGTCGCAACGCCTTCTTGCGCAGGCGCTGCAGGCGCTTCGGCGGCCAGCGCTCAGCGATCCTGCCGACCGATCGGATCGCCGTCTCGCGTTCGGCGTGGATGCGACCGAGCACGAAGCCGATCGCGGCGCAGCGCGACGAGGCCGCGGCGTTGACGCGTTGGGCGAAAAGCTCCTCATGCACATCGCAGATGCGCGCCGGCCCCGCCGCCCGTCGGATGCGCTGCATGGCGCGCCGCGCCTTGCGACGCGCCGCCTTGTCGAGGAGGGGGGCGAAGGAATCCAGCGCGGCCTGTGCGCGACGGGTTGCGACACGGAGGCGATGGATCGCCTCAGGTGCGTGCCCGATCTCCGCCACGGCGGCGCCGAGGAGGTCGGTTGGCCGGCGCAGACGCTCGTCGACGACCAGACGCGCTGCCTTGTGCGCAGGGGCATCGGCGTCGAGCCCGTGCACCCATTTCCGACCGGCGCGCGTCGTCTGCTGGTCCTGTTCGTCGCCCATGGTCTCGCTCTCATCCGGCTTTGCACCCACATCATACGCGAGCGATGCCGAAACCCGAACGGCAGTCGGCTATTCCTCGACCGATCGGGCCTGCCACGCCGCGAGGTCGGCCGGCGTGTTCAGGTTCCACGCGACAGCGTCATCGTCGACGTCCACCGGTGTCGCGTCGGCCTTGATCAGGAGGTCGAGCCGGCGCGCCGCCGGCGTCGTCGTCAGGAGATGTTCCCGGACCCACCCCCAGTCCAGCCAGATCGGGTGGCCCGTGCGCCCGTTGGAACGCGGAACGGCGACCGATGGCCCTGTCGTGAGCCGAGCGAGGGTCGGCGCCGAGGGTGCAGGCACATCCACCGGCAAGATGAAGACGCCGGCAGGTGGACTTGGCGCCAGAGCGCGAAGGCCGGTGACGATGCTCTCGAACATCGGGGCGTCGGGGCTGGCGCAGACGCGCTCGGTCGGTGCGGCGTCGCTGTCTGCCATCGCGGCTTCCACGTCAGGGGAGACGACCCAGAGCGACCGGGCGCCAGCCGCGCGCATCGAGCGCTCCTGGCGGCGCCACCATGGAGCGCCGTCGACGGGCATCAGCGCCTTCGGCTCGCCCATCCGCCTGCCGCGTCCGGCGGCCAGCACGAGCACGCGATGATCGGCGAGCGCGCTCACGGCTCAGCGCGTCGCGAGACGCTTTGACTCGAGCAGGAGCTGCCCGGCGATGGAGACCGCGACGTTGCGCGGCTCCTTGCCCATGTCGCCCAGTCCGATGGGGCAGTGGATCGACTCGACGGCCGCCTGTGCGCACCCGCTTGCGACGAGGCGCCGGAACAGGCACACGCGCTTGGTGCGGCTTCCGATGAGCCCGAGAAAGGCCGGCTTCGTCGGCAGCAGATCGCGCAGCAGGCGGAAGTCCGTCTCGTGCGAGCAGGTCATCACGCAGGCGAGCGTGGAGTCGGCGTGCTCATGCGCCAGCGCGACGCCTTCTTCCCACGCGTGCACGCGCCGCCAGGACGGGAAACGCTCCACGCTGGCCCAGTCGGTGCGGTCGTCCACGACGACGCCCTGCAGCGGCGCGTCCGCCAGCACCTCCGAGATCGCCTGCGCCACATGCCCGGCGCCGAAGATGACGAGGCGGCGGGTAGGGCCGATGAACTCGAAGAACACCTCCATCACGCCGCCGCAGCACTGCTCGGCCTCGGCGCCGAGCACAAAGCGCTCGCGCCCCGTTGTGCGGTTGCGGAAGTGATCCTCCGCCGACGCGAGCACGAGGTGCTCGAACTGGCCGCCGCCGACGGTGCCGGAGAGCCCGGCGCCCGGACGCCACAGCATCCGCGCGCCCGCGTTGCGGGGCGTGCTGCCTTCGGCGCCAATCACGGTGATCAGCACGAATGGCTCGCCATCGCGCGTCAGCGACGCGGCTTCTTCGAACAACGCTCGCTCCGATCCCACGATCCGGTCTCCCTCGACGGCCTGTTCCGCCAACCAATGCTACCGCTTCACACCAGCAGCGCCGCCTCGCCCCAAAGCCCCGGACCGAACGCCGCGGCGACGCAGGGACGGGAGGCCGGGTCCGCAAGGAGGCGGTCGAGGATGTACAGCAGCGTCGCCGACGACATGTTCCCGTGCTCGCGCAGCACAGCGCGCGATGTGTCGAGCGCGCCGGGCGCCAGCGCGAGCGCGCGTTCCACCGCATCGAGCACGCGCGGCCCGCCCGGGTGCGCCGCCCACGACGCCACGTCGCCCGCTCCGAGACCGTGCATCCCGAGCCAGTCGGTCAGCCACGGCGCGATGGCGCGCTCGATGAGATCCGGCACGCGCGCGGCGAGCGTCATCTCGAATCCGGCGTCGCCGATTGACCAGGTCATGGCCTCCGGGTCATCGGCGAGCAGGCGGCTGGCGGTGGCCTCGATGCAGGCGCATCCTGAGTCGGCGGACGACGAAACGACCGCTGCGCCGGCGCCATCGGCGAAGAGGGCATTCGCAACGACCCGCCCGACATCCCATCCGTACTGCAGGTGCACGCTGCAGATCTCGACGCAGCAGAGCAGGACGCGCGCGCGAGGATCGGAGATCGCGATGGCGCGCGCGATGCGCATCGCGTTCACCGCGGCGTGGCAGCCCATGAAGCCGATGTGCGTCCGTTCGACGCTCGCGTCAAGCCCGAGCGTGCGCACCAGGTCGGTGTCGAACCCCGGGGCGGAGAACCCGGTGCAGCTCGCGGTCACGAGGTGCGTGATGCCTCTGGCCCCGACGCCGGCGCGAGCCAGCGCATCCGCGGCGGCGGTCGTGGCCAGGCGCGGTGCGGCGATCCCGTACTCAGCAATGCGCGACGCGGTGCTCGGGCCACGCTCCGCGTCGCTCGCGGGAGGGGTGTAGAAGGCGGCCGGATCCTGCGCGGTCCCGTTCACGCCGAGCACCACGCTCGCGCGCCGCTCGATTCGCGTCGCGCGGTAGATCCGAGCGAGGGTCCGCGCCTGGGAGGTGGTCACGGTGCAGAGCGGCGTCGCCATCGCGGCGGCGAAATCCTGGTCCATCGTCCGCGCCGGCGCGGCGAGCCCGATGCCGAGAATGCGAGCGCTCACGCCGCCTCCGATCTGCCGTGCAACGCGCGGGCGATCATCTCGCCCGATTCGGGCGATCGAGCCAACACGCGCATCGCCATATCGAGCGCGATCTGGCGACGCAGCAACGCACTGATCGATCGGCACGCGCGCTGGCGACGACCGATCGCCGCGCGATGACGGTGAATCCACGCGGCTGATACCTCGGGCGACCACCTGCCGGCGCCCAAGAGCGCGATCGGGTGCGCGAGCAGCGCGCTCTCGAGTGCCCAGGTCATGCCCTCGCCGGTGAAGGGCTCCACATAGCCGGCCGCGTCGCCGATCGCGAGCACGCGATGTCCCGCCGGCGTGCGCGTGCGCGTGAGCAGCGGCGCGCCGCGCCACGCGAGATCGCTCTCGGGCCAGGGGGCGCCGGTCGCCCGGACGAGGCGCGCCGCCAGCGCGCCCGGGCCGCCGGCCAGCTTCGATGCGCCGGGGTCCAGTGCGCACGCGATATCGACCGCGCCGTCAGCAAGGCGCACCATGCCGACGTACCCCGACGCGGCGCAGCACATCCGCACCGTCCCGGGGTCGAGCGCACACCCCGACGCCTTCGCGATGCACCCGGCGCCCATCCACGATGTGGTGGCGATGCGCCACGCCATGCCAGGCTCATCGGCAAGGGTGTGGCCGGCAACGCCGTCGGCGACGACGACCATGCGGGCGTGCACCGCGTCGCCTGTGCTGAGCGCAAGGACGCGATGGTCGGCGGAGTGGGCGGGGCGGAGTCGTGCGCCAACACCCATGGTCGCTGCGCATCCTCGGTTGATCGCGTTCTCGAAGAGTGCGCTGTCCAGGAGGGACCGGGAGAGCGCGACGCCGCCGGCAAGCCGCAGATTGGCCTCGCGCCGCGCCGTGCGCAATTCCAGTCGCGAGAGCGTCATGGCGCGGAGCCGGCGCATCGCCCCGGCGCCGAGCAGCGATTCGGCGAGCTCGACGCCGCGTGCGCTCAGGCAGCAGCCGCAGACCTTGTCCCGAGGGAACACCGCCCGGTCGAGGAGGAGCGTCCGGGCGCCATCGCGTGCGCACGCCGCGGCGCAGGCGCTCCCTGCGGGGCCCGCGCCGACCACAGCGACATCCCACATCGACCGCGCCGCATCGCCGGGGGTGATCGTCGATGTGCTCATCGGCGCTCCGCCACGACAACCATCTGCGCCACGCCGCTGCGCCGGAGCGCGCGCAGCCTGAGCCCCGAGCGCTCCACGATCTGCTGCGCCTCACCGGGGGTGAACGCGGCTCGGACGGACTGCGGGGCGTCGTCGTGCA
>JBICHM010000358.1:0-7836 GCA_043101835.1 Phycisphaerales bacterium
CCCAGGGGTCGCGGTCCATCTCGATCAGGTCGCCGCCATCGGCCGGCTGCAGCAGCCAGCGCCCGGCCTTGTCGGTGAAGAGGATGTGCTTGCCGTCTGGCGACCACGAGGGCGCGTTGTAATAGGTCTCGCTTCCGCTGGTGAGCTGCTTCGTCTCGCCCTTGCCGTCGCTCTGGGTGACGTACAGCTCGTACTCGCCGGTCTCGTCGCTGAAGTAGGCGATCCAGCGTCCGTCCGGGCTCCACGCGGGGGTGCGCTCAGCGACGCCACTGGTGCGGGTCATGTTGCGGGGGGTGCCGTTCTCGGCGGGGTTGCTCCACACATCGCCACGCGCCTCGACCGCGACACGCTTCGCGCTCGGCGAGAGGCTGCCCCAGCTGATCTGATCGCGCACATCAATGAGCTGATCCTTGATCGATGCGCGCGCGCCCGGGACGGTCACGCGCACCTCGGTCGTCTGCCCGCCCCGCAAGTCGAGCAGGTAGAGCGACGCGCCGTTCTGAAAGACGATCTCGCCGCCCCCGCGCGGGCCCGGACCCATCGCCGGCCACTTGCAGTCGAACTCGCTAAAGCGCGTCAGTTGCTTGCGGTCGCCAGATTTCGTGTCGTACGACCAGATGTTCAGCCGGTGCTCGTCGCCGGCGTCGGAGAGGTAGTACACCGTGTCGCCGTGCCACATCGGCAGCGAGTCGGTG
Source organism: Phycisphaerales bacterium (assembly GCA_043101835.1). Classification (GTDB taxonomy): domain Bacteria; phylum Planctomycetota; class Phycisphaerae; order Phycisphaerales; family UBA1924; genus JBICHM01. The sequence continues at coordinate 696 of JBICHM010000358.1, forward strand.
CCCTCGAACTCGGTGATCTGCTTCGACTCGTAGCTCTCGAGGTTGAAGAGCCAGATGTCCGTCGCCATGCCGCCCCGATAGCGCTTCCAGGTGCGCGAGTCGCGGGAGTGCGGCGTGTAGGCGAGCCACTGGCCGTCGTCGCTGATCGCGCCGTTTGCGCCGTAGGGCACCGGCAGCACGTCGAAGAGGCCGCCCTCGGGGCTGACCGTCATGATGCTCGTCTGGCGCCCGAGGCCGTTGACGCCGCTGCCGAAGTAGAGCAGGCGGTCGTCGGCGGTCCAGTCGGTGAGGATTTCGGTCATCGGGTGGTGCGTGACGCGGAAGGGCACGCCGCCGGACGTCGCGATGGTGTAGATGTCGCGGTCGCCGTCGTAGTTGCCGCTGAAGGCGATCGACTCGCCGTCCGGGCTGAAGCGCGGATTGGTCTCGACGCCGGCGGGGTTGGCCAGCGGCGTCGCGTCGCCGCCCTCGCGCGGGACGAGCCACAGGTCGCCCGCGTAGCTGAAGACGATGTGCGTCGCGCTCACATCGGGGTAGCGCAGCATGCCGGCGTGCGGCTCGACCTGCGCGCCGGCGACGCCGACGCACGCGAGCAGCGCGCCGACCGCGCCCACGCGCACGACGGCGGCGGAACGGTGATTCCTGAATCGTGACATCTGGCGGGGTCTCCTCAAGGTCGCCGCGCAATGGCGGCGCATTCCGGATCCGGACGGGCGGCGCGATATCGCGGCCCCCGGCGATGGGTTGGGGAACGGCGCCCGTAGCTTTCACAACGCAGGCGGCCGAACGTGACGCGCATCATCCGGTTGCGCCGTACCCGATGCAATCGCGGAGGTGAGAAACGCCCCGCAGCGTTGCGGAAACGGGGGCGGCGCCGTCCAATGCGATCCTTCCGGGAGATCCCCCATGCCCGCGCAGCAGACCAGCCCGCCACCGGGCGACCAAGCGCCACAGAGGGCGTCCGCTGGCGCCCGACGCTCGACTGTTGTGGTCTGCATCGGGTGCGCCGCGCTTGTCCTGCTTGCCCTTGCGGTGGGCAACACCTTCTCGCTGGTCGCGTCCCTCGTCGTTGCGCTTGCGACACTGCAGGGCCTCTGGCGAGGCGGCGCTGAACTGGCCGGCGTCTTCGGCGCGATGGTCGTCGGGGTCGCGGCGGGGCCAACCCTCGGGCGCGGGATCGAGGGCCCGCTCGCCTCGGTCACCGGCGCCGCGGGGCTCCTGAGCCGCGCAATCGCCATCGGCGTCGGTGTGGTCGCGATGGTGCTGATCAGCGCGATCATCCTGGGCTTCCTGTCGAAGCGCTATCTCAAGCGCATCGACTGGTGGCGCGAGCACGACCGGACCCTCGGCGCCGGCGCGGGACTGCTCACCGGTTCGTTTACAGCGTTTCTCCTGGCCTGGGGTCTCCTCTCGCTCGGGCCGATCGCCGAAGCCCAACTGGCCGCCGCCGCGCACAGCGCCGAGGCCGCCGGCGAACCCCCGGCTCGATCACCGGTCTCTGCGTGGGTTGTCGAGATGTCCGGGCAGGTGCGCTCGAGCGCCCTCGGCGGCGCGGCGGCCGGCGCCAACCCGCTCGCGGGCGCCGAGATCTTCTCGCTCGCCGACGACCTCGTCGCGATCCGCCGCGATCGTGACGCCACCGACCGGTTCCTCGCCAGCGTCGCCGTGCTCGATGTCGAGAATGTCCCAAGCCTCCGCATTGCGATGGAGCGTCTGCGCGACGAGACCGAGTTCGTCGATCGCCTTGAACAGGACGGATTCACCGCTGACCTCGCGCTCGATGCGATGCGCAGCCCCGAGATCCTCCGCATCCTCGATGAGACGCGCGTGCTCGACGACCTCCGGCCGCACATCCCGGCGCTCCGGGACGCGCTTCGCGACGCGCGAACCGAGGAGCAGGATTAGCCACGGCGGCTCGCGCAACTTGTGCTGAGATCTCCTTGTTTTGGTCCGGATGACGACTTCGCCCCGTGCATGGTCCACGCCGTCGTGGGACAATCATCGCGCCTCGGGATTCGGGGGAGGTGGCGAATTCCTGGCAGCGGAATCGGCCCGTTCACGCCTCACAGTGGCGCACACGACCCCGCTTTCCCTCCCCGCCAGAGGCAAAGGAGACGCACATGACCGCTTCCACTCTTGCATGCATACGCGCGCTGGCCGGCGCCATCGCCATCGGCGCCGCGTCGCTCGCCGGCGCACAGGCGCCGCTCTTCGACGGCATGGGCGACCACACGCGCGCGGTCTCGACCGACGACGAGCTCGCGCAGCGCTACTTCGACCAGGGACTGGTCTGGATGTACGCGTTCAACCACGATGAGGCTATCCGGTCCTTCACCGAGGCGGCCCGGCTCGACCCGAATCTCGCGGTCGCGTGGTGGGGCGTGGCGCTCTGCCACGGGCCGCACATCAACTTCCCGATGGTGCCGCCCGACCGCGCCAAAGCCGCGTGGGACGCGCTGCAGAAGGCCGTTGCGCTGATCGACCACGCCTCGCCCGTCGAGGCGGACCTCATCCGCGCCCTCGAGCATCGCTACGCGATGCCGCAGCCCGAGGACCGCTCCGAACTCGACATTGCCTACGCCAGCGCGATGTACGACTTGTATAGAAAGTACCCCGACGATCTCGACATCGGGACGATGGCCGTCGAGGCGCTGATGGATCTGCAGCCCTGGGACCTCTGGAACGACGACGGCACACCCAAGGGCCGGACGAACCACATCATCGACATGCTCGAGGGCATCCGCGCCAAAAACCCCGATCACCCCGGCGCCAACCACCTCTACATCCACTGTGTGGAAGCCTCGCCGGACCCGTATCGCGGGCTCGACGCCGCCGATCGCCTGCGCGCCGCCGTGCCCGCCGCCGGCCACCTGCTGCACATGCCCAGCCACATCGATGTGCAGACCGGCCGCTGGCCGCAGGCGACCATCGCCAACGAGCGCGCACAGGTCGCGGACACCGCGTACCGCAAGATCAGCGGCACGCAGGGTCTGTGGGCGATGTACATGGCCCACAACGACCACATGCGCGCCTTCGCAAACATGATGCAGGGGCGCAGCGCCGATTCCATCGACGCCGCCCAGGCGATGGTCGCCGCGGTGCCCGACGAGTTCATTCGCGAAAGCGGCGTCTTCGTCGATCCCTACATGGGCGTCGTCTTTGAGGTGCAGATGCGCTTCGGCAAGTGGGACGACATCCTCGCCTACCCCGAGCCCCCCGCCGAGCTGCCGATCACCCGCGCACTGTGGCGCTACACGCGCGCAGTGGCGTACGCCGCCAAGGGAGAGATCTCGAATGCCGAGGCTGAACGCGCCCGCTTCCACGAGGCGTGCGCCGAGGTTCCCGAGGACGCGATCATGGGCATCAACCCGGCGGCAAAGATCCTCATCATCGCCGGGCACATGCTCGAAGGCGAGATCCACCTCGCGCAGGGCGACCTCGACGCCTCGATCGAGGAGCTGCGCAAGGCCGTGGCCGTCGAGGACACGCTGATGTACATGGAGCCGCCGGACTGGATTCAGCCAGTCCGCCACACCCTCGGCGCCGTCCTCGCCAAGGCCGAACGCTGGGAAGAGGCCGAAGCCGTCCACCGGAAGGACCTCGAGCACTGGCCGGAGAACGGCTGGTCGCTCTACGGCGTCGCGAACGCGCTCGAGAAGCAGGGCAAGACCGCCGACGCCGCGCCGTATCGCGAGCGCTTCGAAGCGGCATGGTCGAATGCCGACATCACCATCGGCACGACCTGCGCCTGCGTCGAAGCGTTCCGCTGACGCACGCCGTTACGAACTTCTGCAACACCGACAACGCCCGGGCCTCGCGCTCGGGCGCTGTTTCGCGCTAACCCTCACCTGCGAACGACGACGCGAACGCCCCGACGAAGGCGCCGAGGCGATCGCACGCCACGGCGAGATTCGCGAGGAAGTGCTCGGTCGTCTTCGACGGCTCATCGATGAAATCGGTCACGCATTTCACCGAGGCGAAGGGCGCACCGTGCAGCGCGCACACCCATGCCATCGACGCGGCCTCCATGTCCTTGGCTACGACGCCGCGCTCGCGCATGAGCGTGAGCTCCGAGTCGAGCGCATCCAGCGCGTCGCCGCTGCTCACGACACCCGTTCTTAGGTCGAATCCCACCACCGGCCCCCACGGCGGCGCCGCGAGATCCACGCACGGGTACCCACCGACGCCATACTCGCGGAATCCGGGCAGATCGATGCGCCGGTCGTGGAAGATCGCCTCGGTCGGGTTGAGCAGCTCGCCGACATGCGCGCCCTGCGAGGCAAACGCGCCGACAACACCGGCGTTCAGCGTCAGGCGTGGCGAGTAGCGTCGCAGCGCCACGTCGGTGAGCATCGCCGCGGCCTGCGTGCCGATGTTGTCCACCCCCCATCGCGCGTCACGACCGGGCGTCGCCAGCGCGACGCCGGCCCCCTCGAACGCCGCAAACGGCAGCGGCGGCGCCAGCGGGGCGCACTCCTCGAGTCCGAGCGCCTCGATGATCGGCCGCGACTCGGTCTCCATCGCCGTCAGGATGACCAGATCAACGCGCGTCGACGGCACGTCCACCACCCTCCCGGCACGGAGGGATCGGGATCGCCGACGCGGTCCGTGTGGGGCGAACCTCCGACCCGCCGCCGATCGAGACCCGCACACGATGCACACCCGCGTTGAATGCGCTCCAGACGAGATCCGCCGAACCATCGTCACCATCGAAGCGCAGGCGCACCCACACACTCGCCCCCGGCGCCCCGAGCGGTTCATCCGGCGAGTCACTGCGCACCATCGTCGGCCCGAGCAGCGACACGCGCACCACGCGGCCGGGTAGTCTGCCGCCAGCGCCGTTGAGCCGAACGCCCTCGAGCATGGTCGCGCCGAACGCATCCAGGTCGGCCGCCGCGCTCGCCGCATCGATCAGACCCGTCCCCGAACGCGCCATGGGCTGCCACGTTTCGGCAACGCGGAGCGGCGCCACAACATCGACAATCACCGCGTTCGCCTCACGCTCGACCAGCGCCGAGATTCCATCGAATCGCGACTGCCACAGCCATGCCTCTCCGGGCTCGACCGGCGCAGGCACGCGCCCGAGGCGCACGATCTCGGCGTTCCCGGCGCGCATCAGCCGCAGCGGCGCGGCGCGCAGCGCCGTCCGAATCTGCGCCTGCCCGCCACGGATCGCCAGGGGGGATTCGGGGGTGATCCACAGGGTCAGCGCCGTCGCGCGCTCGTCGACGACGCCCGCCACGGCGCCATCCGCTGTCGCGTACAGCGCGATGCGCGATCCGAAGTCATCGGCAACCATCAGCGACGCCCCGACGAGGTTCGCGAAGCTCGTCGCCGCGCCGTCGCTCGCCGGATCGATCCGCAGGTGCTCAAGATCGGCGTCGCTCGGACGGAACTCGATGCGCAGGTCGCCGCCCGACACGGTCATCTCCGCGCCAAGCAGCAGCATCGGGTGCGCCGACGCCACGCTCGCGACGAGCACGCCGACGATCCACGCGGCGGCGCACCTAGTCAGCGCGCTCAACATCCACCTCCATGAAAAAGGTCCCCTGCCCGACATCCTCGGCGATGAAGAGCAGGTGTCGGTACGGGCGTCCATCCGTCGTCGTCTCCGAAACGTGCACACCCCCCTGCCCGAGGTCGCGCGAGTCGACCACGCCCAGCAGCGTCCAGCCTTCATGCGCACCATGCGCAAATCCAGCATCGGGCGGCGCCTCGGCGGGCGATCCCCACACGCTGAACCACTGCGGCGCCCGGTCGCTGCGATGCCACGAGAACACCCGGATCGCCTCGACCGGCGCCGCGCTCCCCAGATCGACGAGAAATCGCCCCTCCGAGTCCCACCACACGGAGCGCTCCGTATCGTCGTCGTGACGCGCCACCGCTCCGTCACTCAGGCGCGGCAATGCCCCGTCCCTCGCCCCCGACGCCCAATGTGGCGTCCACACCCCGTCCGGATCAATCACCCGGAACGCCAGCCCGCTCGCGTCGTCGGTCGATGACGGAGACGCGAGCGTCAGCGCCTCGATCGACTCCGCCCGCTCCACGCGCACGGCGCCGACCGCCTCCACACCTTCGAACACGGGCGTCGGCGGCTCGGGGTACACATGGCGCACCTCGAGCCGGCCGAGATGGTCGAGCGTGTCGTACAGCGGGGCCGCGGGAGTCGCGCCGGCGTTGGGGTTGTTCACGGCCGTCGCCGCGAGGATGCGAATGCGCGGGTTGTCGGGCAGCGTCAGCGTCGTTGCGCCGCGCGGGATCGGCAGCTCGTGCTTGTAGAGATAGCTGAAGCGGTACGCCTCGTTGCCGAGGTCGGGATGGTGCCGGTGCGTCGCGAACCACGCGATCTCGTCACGCTTGATGAACCCCGGCCGAAATCCGATGACCTCCCCTTCCGTTCGGTAGTCGATCTCCTCGAAGGGCCGATCCCAGATGCGGTCGTCCCACTGCCCGACGAAGCCGGTCCACGATTGCACCGTCACCGGGAACACACGCTCACCGATGCGGAAGTCGACGGCGACATCATCCATCCCTGCCACGAGCAGCGCGATGTGCGTCCAGTCGCCTTGCGGGATCTCGAGCGTCTGCCCCGCCGCCGCGAGGGCGTTGAGCGCGCTCGGCTCGCGCGGGCCGGTGACGAACGTCACGCCGCCGACATGCAGTTGCTCCGGCAGCATCTCAGCGGGAATCGTCCTGCCCCGTTCATCGAACATGCCGTCGGTGCGATCCGCATCGGTCGAGAGCACATCCGCGTTGTAGGGCAGCGCGATCGACGCGCCCGTCGGCACGCGCAGCGGCGACGTCGGCGGCGCCAGGCGCACGGCGTAGGAACGAGGGCTGTACGCGGTCATGTCGAGCGCCAGCGCACCGTCGACGACACGCGCCGACCCGATGCGCCGTTCCTGCCCGTCCACCTCCCACGCTTCGAGGATTGGCGCGGTCATCGACACGCGCACGTCCTGCGCGGGGCGTCCCCAGAGTTCCTGCAGGCGCACGACGACCAGATCCGTCCGCTCCGCCGCCTTGATGGCGCGGATGTCGACCTGCGCCGTGTACACCGACGCCAGCGAGATCGCGCTCCGCGCGCCCCCAGCGCGCTTCGGCACGGCGAACGCCCGCAGCGGCTGGTTGAGCCTGCGTC
>JBICHM010000359.1:0-6304 GCA_043101835.1 Phycisphaerales bacterium
CGTCGGGCATCGGCAGGAGGTGGTTCGCGCCATCTTCGAGCGCGCCGCCGGCGAGTTCGAGGATGTACGGATCGACTTCGTCGAGCAGGCCGAGCAGCTGGGCACCGGCCACGCCACCCAGTGTGCCCAGCCGGTGCTCGAGGGCTTCGGCGGCGATGTCTTCGTGCTCGTGGGCGACGGCCCACTGGTGCGATCGGAGACGCTGGCGGCCCTGCACGATCGTCATCGCGCCGCGGGCGCCGACGCGACGCTCGCGACGGCGCGCGTTGCTGACCCGACCGGCTACGGGCGCATCGTCCGCGACGAGGCCGGCTCGTTCGTCGGCATCGTCGAAGAGAAGGACGCCAGCGACGCCCAGCGCGCGATCACCGAGATCAACCCGAGCATCTACTGCTTCCGTGCACCGGCGCTCTTCGAGGCGCTCGGGCGCGTGCGGCGCAGCGGCGCGTCGGGCGAGTACTACCTCACCGATGTCCCGGCCATCCTGCAGGAGGGCGGCGGCGCGGTTGAGGTCGCAGAGGCGGCGTCCGCGGAAGACGCCCTGAGCGTGAACACCCCCGAACAGCTCGCGCAGGTCGATGCGGCGTTGCGCGAGCGCATCGGCGCGACGCGGTAGCCGGAGGCGACGATGTCCAGCAGCGACGCCAACAGGCTGAAAGTCTTCGCGGGGCGCAACAGCCGCGACCTCACGGCGCGGATCTGCCGCCACCTCGACATCCCCGTCGCGGAGGGACGCACCGAGGCGTTCCCCGACGGCGAGCTGATCGTGAAGGTCGAGGAGGACGTGCGCGGGCGCGACTGCTACGTCGTCTGCTCCACCAGCCAGCCCGTCAACGAAAACCTGATGGAGCTGCTGATCTACATCGACTGCCTGCGCCGCGCGAGCGCCTCACGCGTGACGGCGGTCATCCCGTACTTCGGCTACGCCCGCCAGGACCGCAAGGACGCCGGGCGCACGCCCATCACCGCGAAGCTCGTCGCCAACCTCATCACGAAGGCGGGCGCAGATCGCGTGCTGACCGTCGATCTCCACGCGGCCCAGGTGCAGGGGTTCTTCGACATCCCCGTCGATCACCTCTCCGCGGCGCCGGTCTTCATGGAGTACTTCGACCGCGTGCGCGAGCAGCTGGGGCAGCCGATCCTCGTCAGCCCCGACGTCGGGAATGTGAAGGTCGCCAAGATGTACGCCGACCTGCTCGGCGCCGACATCGCGATCATCGACAAGCGGCGCGTGTCGGGCACGGAGGTCGCCAGCGCCAACCTGATCGGCTCCGTCGAGGGACGGGTTGTGCTGATGATCGACGACATGATCTCGACGGCCGGCACGGTCTGCGAGGCGGCGCGCGTCGTGATCGAGCGCGGCGCGACGCGCTGCATCGCCGCGGCCACGCATCCGGTGCTGGTGGGCATGGCCATGCAGCGCCTCGCGGCGAGCCCATTCGAGCGTGTCGTCGTGACCAACACGATCCCCGACGGCGGGCGATTCGGCGAGCTCGAAGACAAGGTCGAGGTTCTCTGCGTCGGCTCGCTGCTGGGCGACGCGATTCACCGCATCCACCACAACCGCTCCGTCAGCGCGATCTTCAAGAGCGCCGGAGGCACCAAGCGGTAGGCCGCGCCCGCCGCGAGGATTCAGATCACCACGCGCCCGAGCGGGCGCATGCATGAAGAGGTTCGAACGATGACGACTGCATCCGCATCCCCGACCATCGCCGGGCACGAGACCTTCACCCTCGAGGCGACGAAGCGCGAGCGCATCGGCTCGCGCTACGCCAAGCGCGTGCGCGAGCAGGGCGGCCTTCCCGCCGTGCTCTACGGCCACGGCCAGGAGCCCCTCGCCCTGACGCTCAGCGCGCACAGCGCTGTGCGCCACATCCTCGAGGGCGAGAAGGTCTTCAATGTCTCGATCGACGGCCAGACCGAGACGGCGCTCCTGAAGGACATCCAGTACGACCACCTCGGCCGCAACGTCATTCACATCGATCTCGAGCGTGTGAACCTCGACGAGCGCGTGACCACCAACCTCTCGCTTCGCCTCAAGGGTGACGCCGTGGGCCTCAAGACGGCCGGCGCGATCCTGGTGACGCAGACGCTCGAGCTCGAGGTCGAGTGCCGCGTGTCGGACATCCTCGAGCACTTCGACGTGGACGTCTCCGGCCTCGACGTCGGCGATGTGCTGCACGCCGGCGACATCAAGCTGCCCGCCGGCTTCGAGCTGCAGGAGGACCCCGAGACGCTCGTCGCCATGATCAAGATCTCGAGCGTCGAGGAAGAGGACGAGTCGGCCGAGGCCGGCGAGGCTGCGGGCGGCGCGGCGGAGCCCGAGGTCGTCGGACGCAAGAAGGAGGAGGACGACGAGTCTTCCGAGAAGGACTGATGAAGATCATCGCCGGCCTGGGCAATCCGGGCGCCGGGTACGAGCGCACGCGTCACAACGCCGGATTCATGGCGGTGGACCGTCTGCTCGCACGCGTCGCCCCGGCCCAGCACGGCAAGGCGCGCTTCCAGTCGCTGACCTGGGAGGCGACCCTGCCCGGCGCCGGCAAGTGCCTGCTCATGAAGCCCGTGACCTACATGAATCTCTCCGGACGCGCTGTCAGCGAGGCGCTCCGCTTCTACAAGGCCGACCCGGCCGAGGATCTGCTGGTGCTGGTCGATGACGTGGCGCTGCCCGTCGGTTCGATCCGCATCCGCGCTTCGGGCGGCGCCGGCGGGCACAACGGGCTGAGCGACATTCAGCGTCACTGCGGCGGCGAGGCATACGCCCGCCTGCGCATCGGCGTCGATCCGCCGGGGCGAATCCCGCAGGCGGACTATGTGCTCGGGAAGTTCAGCCCCGAGCAGTGGGACGCGCTCCAGCCGGCGCTCGAGCGCTCGGCGGACGCGACGGAGAAGTGGGCGAGCGAGGGCGTCCTCGCCGCCATGAACGAGTTCAACAGCCGCGCCGCCGCTGGCGACGCGGATCCTTGGAACACATCCCGCGCTTCGCGGGACGATCAGGACAACGGGAGCAGCCATGCCTGAGACACGCATCAATCAGTACGAGGGGATGTTTCTCCTCAGCCAGGCCGCCACGGCGGACATGGCCGCGGCGATCGATCATCTCCGCGCCATCCTCGACAAGGTCGGCGCCGAAGTCATCGCGATGAGCCGCTGGGACGAGCGTCGCCTCGCCTACGAGATCAAGAAGCAGAAGCGGGGCCTCTACATCCTCGTCTATTTCTCCTGCGACTCGCGCAAGCTCGGCGCCCTCGAGCGCGAGTGCAACCTCTCGGAGACCATCCTCCGCACGATGGTGACGCGCGCCGACCACCTCACCGAGGAGGAGATGCGCAACACCGACGCCCAGCAGGACCTGCTGACCGAGGCCACGCTCCGGCGCGATCGCGACTCGGAGAACGAGAACGAGCCCGAGCCCGCGGGCGCCGAGAAGGACTGATCGACGCCCCCCGGCGCCCCATTCGGCTCCCGGGCGCTGTAGACTCGACCTGCCCCGGAGAGATGGAGGATCCGCATGGCCGGCAACTACAACAAGGTGCTCCTGCTCGGCAATCTCACCCGAGACATCGAGCTGCGACACATCTCCGGCGACAACGCCGTCGCCAACATCGGGCTCGCCGTGAACCGGCGGTACCGCACGAAGGACGGCGAAAATCGCGAGGAGACCACCTTCGTCGATTGCGAAGCGTGGGGACGCACCGCCGAGGTCATGAGCCGCTACCTGGCCAAGGGCCGCCCCGTCTTCATCGAGGGGCGCCTCAAGCTTGACCAGTGGCAGGACAAGGACGGCCAGAACCGCTCCAAGCTCAAGGTCGTCGTGGAGAACTTTCAGTTCGTCGACTCCGGCGGCGGACAGGGCGGCGGGGGCGGCGCCCCCGACGTACAGGTCCGCTCCGGCGGCGGTCGCTCGCAGGGGCAGCCCTCCGGTGGTCCGGCGTACGAGCCGGTCGGCGAGGACGACATCCCGTTCTGATTCACGCTGTCGCCGGGCCAGCCTCGGCGACGCCAGACCGCTACCATGGCCGCCCCGATCGCCGGCCGGCGATGCGGGGAGAGACATACTGACCGGTGGGGGATCGTCCCCCGCCACGGTTCGTTGGGGCCGCCCGTTCGTGACGGCGGCTCCTCAACTCTTCCGCCGGGCGCCAGCGCCCGGGAAAGGACAGCGAACATGCCCAAGACGCTGGAACTGCTGCTCACCGAGAACGTGGACAACCTCGGCATCGTCGGCGATGTCGTGGTGGTGCGCTCCGGGTACGCCCGCAACTATCTGCTCCCGCGCGGGATGGCCACGACGCCCAGCGAGGAGATGATCCAGGCCCTCGCGACGAAGCGGGCCGAGGCCGAGAAGGAGCTCGCTCGCGTGCGCGAGATGCGCAAGTCGATGGTCGAGCGTCTCGACGGCTTCGAGGTCACGCTCGAGCGATCCTGCAACGACCAGGGCCTGCTCTACGGCTCGGTCACGCAGAAGGACATTGCCGATGCACTCGGCGAGCACGACTTCGAGGTGAAGTCGCGTGAGGTGCGCCTGCCGCACACCATCAAGCGCATCGACTCCTACGAGGTGCTCATCCGCTTCGACGCCGATCTCGAGGCAACCATCAAGCTCTGGGTCGTCGCCGACCGCGAGCTCGACCTCGACGAGGAGCGCGAGGAGATGGAGTTTGACAACGAGGGCAACCTCATCATCCGCGACGAGAAGCGCGCCCCCGCCGGCGAGGCGCCCGCGGAGAACGAGGCGGCCGAGGCGTCCGCCGAGGCCTGAGCTCCGCCTGATCCCTGATCAACGACAACGCCCCGGTCGCAAGGCCGGGGCGTTGTTCGTTGGCTGGGTTGTCGAGCCGGCTCGCTCAGCGGGCTTCGACCTTGGCGGCCGGGCTGAACGACGCGATCGTCGTGTTGCCGAAGGCGAACTCGGTGAGTTCGACGCCGTCGGTCACCGCGTAGATGAGGATCACCTTCATCTGCGGGGCGCTGCGGCTGATCGTGGGGATCTCGGCCAGCTGCAACTGGCTCGCCGGGTCGAACTTCAGCTCGAAGCGGTCGCCGTCCTCGGTGTAGTACCCGATCGGCGTGTACACCTGCCCGTTCCGGTCGCGAAGGACCGGCACGCTGAAACGCATCGCCTGGTCGACGGCGCGCCCGGCGATCGTCAGCGGGCTGCGGAACGACACATCCATCTGCACGATGGCGGCGCCGGGGACCTTCGCGAACTCCTGCACGCGCAGGTTCTGCGGGCCGCCGGTGGCGACCACGTCCTGCTTGCTCATCGTCAGGTTTGCGCGTGTGAGGCCGTCGTCATTCGAATTGAACCCGACGTTGCTGCGGATCTTGCTCTTGAGGATCGGCCCGGTCGGCAGCGAGCGGTTCATCTGCAGGCCGGCGGTCGCCCAGGTGTTGCGGTCGGCGCCGTTGATGACCGACGAGGCGCCGGCGCTGCTCGTCGAGCCGGTCGGGCGCGAGGTGGTCGTCGCCGGGCGCCCGCTCGGCGAAAGCGTCAGACCGACGACGCGACCATCGCGGATGGCCTCGTCACGCGCGTCCGCCGTCGGGAAGGACTCGGTCGAGCCGAACTGGCTTGCGGGAATGCGGAGGTTCTTGATGAGCAGGTCGATCGGCGTGGCGCCGGCGGGAATCGGGAACTCGAACGCCATGCGCGTCTCGGCGGCGGTCGAGGTGGAGGCGACGACGACCTCGGGCGCATCGAAGCGCCAGCGCCCGAGTTGCAGCGTGTCGCCCTCGGCCTGGCTGATCGCGGCGATGGGCTGCACGCCGAGCACATCGCCGTCGGCGGTCTCGACGAGCAGGCGCATCTGGCCGGGGCCGACGACGACCTGTCCCGTGCTCTCGCGCGCCGCGGCGTTGAAGTTCAGCGCGATGCCGAAGAGCTCGGCGTTGGCCGGTGGTGTCGAGCCATCGAGATACGCCGCCTGCTGGCGGACCGGCTCGCCTTCCGGGCTCAGAAAGAACGAGTCGGTGTAGATCGAGCCGCCCTGCACGCGATAGGCGCCCAGCACGCTCACGGCATTCGGCTGCAGGGCGACGTTGCCCTTGTTGCGCACGGTCATCCGCACCATCCCCGCCTGGCGGTGCAGGTTGGGCTGGCGGCGCGCGAGCGCCGAGTCTCCGGCGGTGAAGCCGCCGGTGCTGAGCGTCTCGTAGAGGCGCACGGTGATCATGTCGGCAGGCAGCCAGAGGGTGTCGCCGGCGACCACGTTGCCGTTGGAGTCGTAGGTCGCGGGCGCGTAGCCGGCGAAGCTGCTGGGCAGGCGCATGAAGCCGATGCTCAGCAGGAGCATGCCGG
>JBICHM010000360.1:0-16544 GCA_043101835.1 Phycisphaerales bacterium
GGAACTGCTCCGCAGCGGCGCGAGCGATGTCGTGCTCGATCGCGATGCCGACTCCCTGGCCCGCTGTGTCGAGGAGACCGTCGAGCGCCAGCGCCTGCTGCCGGCCGTCGAGCGCCTCGCCGCCGGGCCGACGGGCGACACCCGCTTCGAGGGCATGCTCAGCCGCAGCCCGAAGATGTGGGACATCTTCGACATCGTCGATCGCGTGGCGACCAGCGACGCCACCGTGCTGATCATGGGCGAGACCGGCGTCGGCAAGGACATGCTCGCGCGCGCGCTCCACCGGCGCAGCGCTCGCAACGGCCGCTTCGTCGCCGTGAACTGCTCGAGCATTCCCGCCGAACTCGTCGAGAGCGAACTCTTCGGCCATGTGAAGGGCGCGTTCACCGGCGCCACGAGTCGCAAGCACGGCCTCTTCGAGCACGCCGACACCGGCACCCTCTTCCTCGACGAGATCGGCGACATGCCCCCCGGCGCGCAGCAGAGCCTGCTGCGCGTGCTGCAGGAGCGACGCGTGCGTCCCGTCGGCGGGCGCGAGGAAACGCCCGTCGATGTGCGCGTGATCGCCGCGACCAACGCGCCGCTCGCCGACGCCATCCGCCACGGCGACTTCCGGGAAGACCTTTTCTACCGCCTCGATGTGATCCGCCTCGAGGTCCCGCCGTTGCGCGAGCGTCCCGAGGACATCGTCTACCTCTTCGGGCATTTCCAGCGCGTGCTCTCCAGCCAGTACGGGTCGCGCGCCGCGCGTCTGAGCGACGACTTCATCGCGGCGCTCGCCGCCCATGACTGGCCCGGCAACGTCCGGCAGCTGGAGAACTTCGCCGAGCGCGCCGTGCTGGCCAATCCTGAGGACGACCGCCCCCTCGATGCGCGCGACTTCGATGAGCTGCTCCGCTCGAGCGCCGTCGCGACGCGCTCCACGAAGCCGCGCCAGCGCGGCGGCGAGGACGCCGACATTGCGCCGGCGCGCGCCCGAAGCCACCTCGAGGCCGGCGCACGCGAAGCGGAGCGCGAGCGCGACGATGCCGGGGCGGACGTCGCCGGCGTCGTCATCGACCTCGACCGGCCGCTGGAGGAGCATCTCGCCGAGGCGTCGGACCGCATCGAACGCGCCTACATCGAGGCGGCCCTCGAACGCGCCGGGGGCAGCGTCACAAAGGCCGCCGGCGTCGCCGGCGTCAGCCGACGCACCCTCACGCGAAAACTCAACGCCCTGGGCATCGATCGGCGGCGCTTCGTGCGCCGTTGAGTTTGGCCGGGGCGCCTGCATCCGGGCCCCTCGCACTCGCGAAAGCTGTTGTCCCCAAGGCGCAGCGTGCGCTCGAACAACGTCCGAACCAGCGGGTGGGGCCAGCAGGAGAGACCCAATGCGTACTCGGCAGATCCTCGCGGCGATCGCAGCAAGCGCCACGGTCACTGGCGTCGCCCACGCCGCCAACGCCATTGAAGTGGTCGGCGGGCAGACGAATGTCGCGCTCGACGCCGCACTGATCGAGGCGGCGACCGGGCTCGCGCTCTCCGGCGTTTCCGATGATGTCATCGCCCCCGGCACGCTGGAAGGCTCGGTCGCGTTCACCATCAATGCGCGGGACGCCGAGAGCCTCCCGACGACGTTCGGCTACGACCTCGGCGACTTCGGCGGCTCCTTCGCGGGCGCGATCGAGCACACCGGGTCCGTCTTCTTCAACGACGGCTCGGTGGAGGTTGGGAACTTCACCATCGGCTTCGACGCGGCCCGCGCGGGCACGCTCGACGGCGCCGCGTCCGGGTTCTTCGTCGAGAGCACGACCGGCGTCGCCGCGATCCTCTTCGATGTGGCCGTGACTGGCGCCGTCCCGGGCGGCAACGCGCTCGCCGTCTCCGGCGATCTGCTCGTCAGCCCCGAGTTCGCCGCGTTTCTTGGCAACCCCGCCCTCGCCGGCGCGGATGTCGGCGATGCGCTCGTCGAGGGCGACAACGGCGTCACCGGTGTCGATGTGAACGACAACGGCGTCGTCGATGTGCGCGACTTCCGCCTGTTCATCTTCCAGTTCATCCGGCGCTCCGCCGGCGCGGACTTCAACGCCGACGGCGTGGTGAACGGCGACGACTTCCGGGCGTTCTTCTTCACCTGGGCCGACGCGCGATACGACCGCCACTGATCGCAGACTCTTCCGCCTTCGATCCGCGGTCCCGCGCGCCGTTCGCAGCGGGGCCGCGTTTTTGTGCGCGCCGATCGAGTCCGCCGGCGCTCGCGTCTCAGCACCCGCCCCATGCGCCCAGCAACAGGCCGAGGTCAGCCCCGTCGATAACGCCGTCGCTGTTCAGATCCTCGATCCCGGCGCCGCCCCAGGCGCCGAGCAGCGCGCCGAGATCTGCGCCATCGACGACATCATCCTCGTTGAAGTCAGCCGGGCAGGCGATCGGCGCGGTCAGCGCGTACGCGGCGCGCACCTTCGTGTGCTCGATCGAACCGGCAAAGGCCACGCCTTCGTACTCGTCGTAGTAGTCGGTGACGAACCGTGAGGGCTCGTCGTCGATCGTGCCTGCCACCGCGTCGAGGCCCGTCTCGTACACGTTCAGCAGCAGGTACCCGCCGCCCGCGTCCATCACGCACGGCGTGTAGTTCACGTTCACCGTGTGCCACGCGCCGAGCAGATGCCCGAGTTCGTGCACCGCGACATTGCCGACGCCCCGCCCGATCACATCGATCAGCGATGTGCCCGCGGCTCGCGCGACGTTCTGCGCCGCGATGCCCGAACCGTTCGTCGCCAGCGCTTCGAGCAGCACCACCGCCGTCTCCTCGCGCACGTAGTTGCCCGGATCCACGCTCTCGGCGATGCCGATCGTCGGGATGCCCAGCTGCCCCTCGAACCCGCCGATGATCAGGCGCGTGACGCGTGGCTGGCCGAAGGGGTCCGCGTGGTCACGGCTGTTGCGCAGCTCGTACTGCAGGCGCGGCGCCACCGAGCGCAGATCCTCCAGACCGTCCTCGATCTTGCCCAGAATCGCATCGATCACCGCGTTGCGCGTCGCCTGCGTGTTGGGCAGCCCCCAGTAGGCGAAGAACCCCTCGAGCGGGCTCAGACCCGCCTGCTGGTTGCCGAAGCCGAAGAGCGCCTGCGCGTTGATGATCGCACCGTCGAAGTCGACGAAGATGATCTGCTTCTGCCCCGGCAGAAGCGTCTCAAACCCACCCCGGCGGAGGCGCAGCTGCATCGTGTATGGCCCCGCCTCGTACTCGTCATATCCCTGCGCGAGCAGGATGTAGTCGCCCGACGCCGGCGCGACGAATGTGAGCTTCGGGTTGTACTCGTTGGTCCGCAGCAGCGGCGAGTTGATCGGGTACGTCGCCGACTGGCTGCCGCCGCCCGGCGGAGAGTCGTCGTCGTTGGCGACGATCAGCGCGCCGGAGGCGTCGAAGACCGCGAGGATCGAGTCCACCAAGGTTCCCGGCGCCATCTGCGCATCGAGCAGATCGCCCTCCGCGAGCGTCACGCGGAAGAGATCCACATCCACGCCGTTGGCGATCCAGCCCGCGACGTTGATCGCCGGCTCCTCCGGCGAGAGCGGCAGCGGCTGCTCAAGCCCGATGTAGTCGTTCGACTCCACCTCGGCGATCGACAGCAGGCGCAGTCCGTCCGGTTCGCCATGCCCGGGCCTGCCCAGCGGGTAGGTGCAGAGGCGAGACGGAACCGGCGCCGGCGGCTTCTCGAGCGCGAGGCGCAGCCGGCGCGATGGGGCGTCGCCCGACGGCGCCATCGCCAGCGCGCCCCCCACCGCCAGCGCAAACAGTCCGACCCACGCGATCCGCATCCTGCCTCGCTTCCCGGCGCGCGCACGCCCCACCCGGTGGGGGTGTGCGCCGCCTCCACCCTTCAATCGAGCACCGGAATCGGGCCGTCCAAGCGGAATCCCCCGCAGCGGCGCCGCGCCCGCGACGCCGGCGCCGGTTCTCGGACGGCCCGCGCGCTCCTCTATCATCCCGCCATGCCGAACGACCCGACTGGCCCCCGCCGCACCCTCCGCTCCGACAACAACGCCGGCGTCTGCCCCGAGGCGCTCGACGCCCTCCGGCAGGCCAACGACGGCCACGCGCTCGGCTACGGCGATGACGACTGGTCCGCGCGCGCGGTCGACGCCTTCCGCGCCCTCTTCGGCGCCGAGTCGCGCATCTACTTCGTCGCCACCGGCACCGCGGCCAACACGCTTGCCGTCGCGAGCCTCACCGAGCCCTGGATGCGCGTGCTCTGCTACGACCAGGCGCATTGGAACGACGATGAATCCACCGCGCCGGAGCGCATCACCCACTGCCGCGCCCACCCCATCGAGCCCCGCGACCCCGAGCGCTCGAGCAAGCTGACGCCCGACCTTGTCGAGCGCCACGGCGTCACCACGCGCGGCGTGCACCAGCCCCAGCCCGGCGTCCTCACCCTCAGCAACCCCACCGAGTTCGGCGAGGTCTACACGCCCGATGAAACGCGCGCCCTCGCCGATGCCGCGCACCGGCTCGGCTACAGCGTGCACATCGACGGCGCGCGCTTCGCCAACGCCGTCGCGCGCCACATCGAGCGTACGGGCGAGAACGACCCCGGAGCCGCAGCCCGCGCGCTGACGATCGATTCCGGCGTCGACGCGCTCTCCTTCGGCGGCACGAAGAACGGCCTGGCCCTCGGCGAGGCCGTGCTCTTCTTCCCGCAGGTCGGCGGTTCGCGCGCGGCCCGCGCCGCTGAGCGGTTCCCCTTCCAGCGCAAGAGCACCGGTCACCTGCTCAGCAAGCATCGGTTCGTGAGCGCCCCCTTCGCGGTGACGCTGGAGACCGGCGCGTGGCTGCGCACCGCCGCCCACGCCAACGCGATGGCCGACAATCTCTCCGCGGGCCTCGCCGGCGCCGGCGTCGAGATCCCCTTTCGCGTCGAGGCCAACGCCGTCTTCCCGCGACTCAGCGAAGACCAGACCCGCCGCCTTCACGAGCGCGGCCACCGCTGGTACCCCTTCGGCCCCGCCGACTGGAATCTCGCCCGCCTCATGTGTTCGTGGGACACCCAGCGCGAGGACGTCGACAACTTCCTCGCCGACCTCGCGGGCGCGCCGGATTAGTCCGGCATCGACCAGTTCGTCATCACGCGCACCGGCTGCGGGTCCAGCTCCCAGTCGGGCGGCGAGACGGCGAAGAACGCGCCGTCCGGCCCGATGTCCCACCGATCCCAGCGCGTGTCGGCCTGCGGCCAGGGCGTGTTGAAGAGCCGCATCGCGTCGCCGATGCGCGGCCCGTCATCGGTCGCCTCGATCGTCGCCGCGTACATCGCGTCCTCGTTCACCCAGTGCAGCGTCGTGCTGTCGAGGCTCCAGATCGGCTGCACGGCGTACCAGGCCCCGCTCGGCGACACCTGCCACACCCGATCGGGCGCATCCAACTCGCGGACGAAGAGCTCCAGCCCGCCGGATTCCTCGGAGTAGTACGCCAGCCAACGCCCGTCCGGGCTCAGGTTCTTCCAGTAGCGCCCAAGGACGCTGTCGGTGAAGAGCGTTTGGGCCGAGTCGGGGTCGTCGAGGGGGATCGCCAGGAACTCCCAGGTGAACTCGCCGGCGCTGTCGCGCACGCGACGATCGACGAGCAGAGTCTCGCCATCGGGCATCCACCCGAGCGGGTCGATGTCCTCGCCCTCAAGCAGCACACGGAAGGGCGCGCCCGGGCGCGCCTCGCGCACCACGAGGCGCATGCTGTCGTATCCACGATCCGCATCGATCTGCTGGTGCACGATCGAGCCACCGTCGGGCGTCCACAGCATGCCGTACTGCTCGCCCTCGGCGGTGAGTCGGCGAAGCGAACCGCGCTCGAGATCGAACAGCCAGGTCTCCAGCGCTCGACGCAGCGTGCTGACGACCGCCTGGGCGCCATTGGGCGAGACATAGACATTCTCGAAGTAGTCGTCGGGCGTCCCGATCGGCGCCCATGCGCCGTCGCGCTCGATGCGCGCGATCGAGCGGTTGCGCGTAGCGCGCGCGCCCGGCAGGTACGCCAGTTCACCCGTCTGCGCCAGGGCGTATACCGAATGGCTGCCCCACGAATCCGACGCGACACCGTCCACGACGAGCGTCGCTTCGCCGATGACTTCGAGCCGATCGAGATCCAGCGGCGCCGCGTAGAGGTCGGCGTCGCGCATGAAGATCAATCGACCATCCGCCGTCGCTGCCGGCGAGGCCGCGTTCTGCAGCACGGTCCGCACCGACCCGTCCTCGACGGACACCGCAACGATGTTGTACGCGTCGATGCGGTTGTCGAAGTACGCGCATGCGAGCAGGTGCGGGCTGCCGGGCACGGTTGTGTAGTTGTCGAACCCGAGCTGCTCGCCATCGACAAGCGCGGTCGCAAACCGCTCGAACGGTCTTCCGTCCAAGTGCCCGCGATGCAGTTGCTGCCCGCCGGGCTCGGCGCCGACGATCCAGCCGCCCTCCACGCACATCAGGTCCTGGTAGTAGAACCCGCCCGACGGGTAGATCTGCACCGGCGTACCGCCATCGATCGAGGCGCGAAAGACGCCCCCTGGGGCCTGGAACACGACCGATCGGCCGTCCGGCGTGAACGACGGATCCCACCCGTCGGCGCTTCCCGCGATCGGGCGCAGCGCGAAGCTGTCGAGGTCGCGCACCCACAGCGGCCCCGCTCCAACCGGCGCGATCACGAGCGTCGAACCGTCCGGGGAGAACACCATCTGGTCGGCAATGATCGCCTTGCCGTCGGGGGTGCGCAGCGGCAGCTCAAACTGGAGGGGGCGCAGCGAAACCGGCGCAGCGCCCGTGCCCGCGAGCCACATCGCGCCGCCCCCGATCACGCCGCCCGCGACGATGCACAGCGCCGCGATCGGCGCGACCGCCGACCTGCGCCCGCTCACGGGCGCGGGCTCCGATGCGTCGCGCCGCGCCGCCGAGAGTTCGAGGCGCGCATCGCCGATGTCGCGCAGGCGATCGTCCTTGTCGCGCATCAGGCAGCGCTCGAGCAGATGGCGCACGAGGAAGGGCGTGCCCGGGGGCAGGCGGTCGAGATCGACGCCCTTGTGCAGGATCGCGCCGATCGAATCCGTCGCCGTCTCGCCCCGGAACGGGCTCTCCCCCGTCAGGCACTCGAAGAGCACCACGCCGAAGGACCAGATGTCGGTTCGCTTATCGACGCGCCTGCCGCGCGCCTGCTCGGGGCTCATGTACGGCGCCGTGCCGAGAATCACCCCCGGCGTCGTCGGGCTCGGCGCAGGCGTCGTCAGCGTCGGCGTATCGCCGAACGAGGACGACGAGCCGACCGGGTCGTCCGTGCGCGCAAGGCCGAAATCGAGCACCTTCACACGTCCATCCGGCGTCACCTTGATGTTCGCCGGCTTGAGGTCGCGATGGATGACGCCGGCCTCGTGCGCCGCCTCGACGCCCGCCGCCACCTGCGCGCAGACCTCGAGCGCCTCATCCGGCGCCAGCGGTCCGCGATCGAGACGCTCGCTCAGTGTCTCGCCTTCGACGAACTCGAGCACGAGGTAGCGCCGGCCCTCGTGCTCCTCGACGCCGTGGATGCCCGCGACATTCGGATGGTTGAGCGACGCGAGCGTGCGCGCTTCGCGCTCGAAGCGCGCGAGGCGCTCCGGGTCGTCCGCCAGATGCTCGGGCAGCGCCTTGATCGCGACAGTGCGCCCGAGACGCGTGTCGGTGGCGCGGAAGACCACGCCCATGCCGCCCCGACCGATCTCGGCGTCAACCGTGTACGGACCAATAGCCGGCGGCGTCTCGCTCACGAGCCCGAGTGTACAGGCGGATCCACCCGTTCAATCGCGCGCCGATCAGCCCCGGCGTCGACGTCCGGCGACGCACGCCAGTCCCGCCAGCCCGATCGCGCCGCTCGCCGGCAGCGGGACAGCCGTCGCCGCGAGATTCCAGTCGATGCGGAACCCGTTGATGCCGTAGACGCCGATGTCCGACCCGTCGTTCGTCGAGATCGATGCCTGCCCGAACAGTGCATCGCCGGGCGAGTCATCGAGCCCGAACGGCCCGGCCACGATCGAGCCGTCGACGAAGTATCCGAAGTTGGTGCTCTCCACGGAGAAACCCGGGGCGACCGAGATGCCATCGGCAAAGGCGCCGGTCGTGAAGAAGTCGCCGATGTCGAAGAACATCGTGCTGACCGGCGCGCCGCCGATCGTCAGGCCGCCGGGCACGAAGCCGGTGGAGTCGGCCGTCGTGATGATCAGGGAGATCGTGTGCATCCCCCCGCCGAGGTCGGTCTCGAAGTAGTCGAAGCGCAGGTCGCCGAAGAAGCCGTAGCCGCCGGGGTTCGTGAGCAACTGGGGCTGGCTGGGGTCGAAGGCCAGGGCCACCGTGGTGACACCGATCGCCCCGGCGCTGCTGGCGACGCCGAAGGTGAGGTCGAACGACTCACCCGGCGACACAAGCGTCGCACCGGACGCGGCGGATCCGACCAAAATCGCGGCGCTCGCCGCGCAGACAGCACCTGCACGCATGACGCGTTCCTCCCTCGTGTCGCGATCCCGGCGCCATCGCACCGAAACCGCCCCCTGATGCGCCGAGGCCCCCTCCGGCGCCGGCGCAGCTCCGAAAATAGTCAGACTAGGGAGATCATCCAAGGGAAAAATGACAAACGCCGGGGGTTGCTGCCCGGTGGGTGGCCCGGATCACCGGCGGAGCCCGTGTGGGGTCGCCGAGGTCAGTCGTCGATCTGCGCCTGGGCCGCGGGATTCGGGATCACCGAGATCTCGCCGTGCTTCTGGCGCACCACGTGCCCCGGTGGCACGGACTTCGTCAGGTACACGTTCGCGCTGACGATGCAGCGCTCGCCGATCGTGGTGTCGCCCCCGAGGATGATGGCGCCGGCGTAGATGGTCACGTGGTCGCCGACGGTCGGGTGGCGCTTGATGCCGCGGATCACGCGCCCGTGCTCGTCCTTCGGGAAGGACTTTGCGCCGAGCGTGACGCCCTGGTAGAGCGTGACGCCGTCGCCGATGACGGTGGTCTCGCCGATGACGACGCCCGTGCCGTGGTCGATGAAGAAGGATGCCCCGATCTCGGCGCCGGGGTGGATGTCCACGCCCGTGCGCGCGTGGGCGCGCTCCGTGATCATCCGCGGCAGCACGGGCACGCCCATCCGCAGGAGCGTATTGGCCACGCGATACGCGAAGACCGCTTCGAAGCCCGGGTAACAGAGGACGATCTCCTCGACCTGTCGCGCCGCGGGATCGGCGTCGAAGGCCGCGCGCGCATCGAGGCGCAGCGCATCGGCGACGCCGGGAAGGGCGTCGATGAATCCCTGCGCGATCGAGTCGGCGCGCTCGCCGGCGTCGCGCGCGTAGGGCTCGGCGATATGGATCGCCGCGAGAATCAATGCGCCCAGCAGCGACTCGACCTCCCCCAGCCGGCGGGCGAGGTCGTCGCTGAGATCATCGTCGACGGCCTCGAAATGCCCCGGGAAGACGCACCGGCGCAGCGCGCCGAGCAGGCGGTCGACCCGCTCGGCGGTCGGGGGCGGCTCGTGGGGCACGCCGCCCTGGCGAGCGCCCGCGCCGAGGCGCTGGGCGACCGCATCGCGCCGCTCGCTCGCCGTGGGGCGCTTCGTCCGCTTCGACCTGTCAGCGTCCTTCGACATCGCCAGCCATCCTACGGACCCCCCACTGTCGCCCGCTCGCGCAATTCACGAGGCCTTCATGCCTCCGTGCCTCCCAAAAAAGAAAGCCCGGCGTCCCGCGCGAGCGTGTTCCGGGGACCGGTGAATGCTCGAACCTCTACTTTCAGGTGGGCGCCTCGCCCCGGATCCCGGCCGTCCACTCGAAGGAGGCTTGGCCATCGCCCGCAGCTTTGTGAAGGCTCCCGTAGAGGTCGTATCGGTTCGAGCATAGACGACGGTCGTCCGGAGACTCGACGGAAGCCAGGCTTCCGCGCCGAGCATACCCGCGCCCGGAGGGGTGGTCGAACGTCGGTGCGGGATTTCACCCGGATCGCGCGCCGCGCGCGCAAACGGGCGGGATCCGACCCGGCCTCCCGTGCGGATACCCCCCGGCGACCGGTGATTCGGTGCGCCGGTTGACCGGCGACCCTCCCGCCGGTAGATACTGATTCCGTCCGCCGGGCCGGGAACCCGGCGGCTCGTTTCCGATCGTCGCAGCGGGCCCGAACAACGCCCCGCCGATCCAACGACAGGGAGTGATCGCATGCGTCGCCGCTCGTCCGTTCTGCTCGCCGCCTGCCTCGTGGTTCCGGTGCTCGCCCTCGGCACGACCGGCTGCGCCAAGTCCACCCGCCTCGGGCAGATCCGCGCCCAGCCCGCGCCCGAGCTCAAGAGCCTCGATCGCACCAAGGCCGAGCGGAAGAACAACTGGGCCACTGTTCGCGGCACCAACCTCCGCAACCTCAACTCCGCACTCGGGCGCACCTTCTACACCAACCGCCCGTCGCGCCTCAGCCCGGCCCCGATCCCCTACTGATCGCGCTCGCCGGCCTGCAATCCAAGCAGTCCTGACCGGGGCTCGCGCTGTCGCGAGCCCCGTGTCACGCGCAGGCGCAAGTCCCGTCGCGCCGCACGCCGAACACCGGCCTAGTCTCCCGCTTCCGACCCGTTTCGGTTCGCGCCGGCGCTGCGGGCGCGCCGGCGGGCGAGGAGGCCAGGCATTCGCACCTTTCGGCTCATCGCTGATCGCCTGCGGCGAATCGCTGACAGTCTGCTGCGCATCGACCGCCTCCCGGCGCTCAGCCGGCCCGCCTTCCGGTGGGAGCTGCTGACCAGTTGTTTCCTGCCCTTCGCCGTCACCTGTGTCGAGCCGAACCTCGTCGGCCTCGTCGCGCGGCGCGTCTTCGAGGCGCCGAAGTTCGTCATCGCCACGCTGACCGCGGCCCCCCACCTCGGATTCCTCTCCTCGTTCCTCACCGCGCGCTGGCTGCGCGGACGCGAGCGCGTGCGCCTGCTCACCTGGCTGCAGGCGGCGCTCGTCGCATGCGTCGCAGGCATCGCGCTGGCGCCGACCACGGCGATCGGCCTCACGATGCTCGTCGTGCTGACGCTGATCGCGCGCTGCACGACCGCGGGCATGGTGGCGGCGCGCAGCGATGTGTGGCGCAACAACTACCCCAGGCGCGTGCGCGCCCGGGCCGCGGGCGTCTTCGCGATCTGCGCGGGCGTCATCGCGGCGGGCTTCGGCCTCGTGATGGGCGTCGCGATGGATCTCTTCGCCGACGGAACCGGTCCCGAGGCGGCGCGCGTGTTCCGCGTGATGTACATCGGCGCCGCGTGCATGGGCGTCGTCGGCATCCAGTTCTACAAGCGTGTCCGGTGGCGCCAGCGCCGACGCTCCATGCGCGAAGAACGCACGCGCAGCGCAGGGAGCGACATCGAAGCCGGGCGCCTGCTCGACGTCCTCCGCAACGACCCCACCTACCGAAAGTTCATGTTCGCGCAGTTCGTGATGGGCGCGCCGAACCTCGCGCTCTCGGCGCCCTTCATCCTCGCCCTCGACGAAACGCTGCACGCGACGAACACCGTCGCCTTCGCGCTGACGACCGCCATCCCCTTCCTGATGATGATCGTCTGCACCCCCCTGTGGGCGCGCCTGCTCGAGCGCACCGACATCGTGCGCTTCCGCGTCGTCCACGCGTGGACGTTCTTCTTCGCCAGCGGGCTGACGGCGATCGGGCTGCTGACCGTCAACCTGCCGATCGTCTTCGCGGCGCGCGTGATGCTCGGCGTCGGCTTTGCCGGGGGCAGCCTCGCCTGGAACCTCGGCCACCACGACTTCGCGCCGCGTCGACTCGCGAGCCTCTATATGGGCATCCACGTCGCGCTCACCGGGGTCCGCGGCATCACCGCGCCCTTCATCGGCGTCGTCCTCTACGCCGGATGGTCCATCACCGTCGCCGGCGAGACCTTCGCGTGGGACGGCCTGCGAGGCTGGGCATTTGCGTTCTTCTCCGGCCTCAGCGCTGTCGGCGCTCTCCTCTTCGCCCGCCTGCACTTTCTCATCCAGTCGGGGCGCATGACGATGCGGGGAAGGGAAGAGGAGTAGGCAGGAGACGAAGAGACAAAGAGACGGAGAGACGATGTGAAGAGACGCACGACGCGCCCCACTCCGTCTCTCCGTCTCTCCGTCTCTCGATCTCTTCGATCGCTTACTTCGTCGTATACAACCCGCGCTCCACCCGCTTGAAGCGATCGGTGTTGCTGATGAGCGCCTGGTTCACGATCGTGCGGAAGTTGGGGCTGGTCGTCTTGTAGCCAGCGTTCTGGACGGCGTCGGCAAGCTCGCTGACGCCCATCTGCTTGCCCTTGAGGACGCTGTGGAGGCTGTCGACGAGGCTCATCTCGTTGCGCGGGCGCTTGCCGCCCCCGCCCCGGCGACCGCCGCCGCGCTTGCCCGCGCCGACCTCGATGAGCTCGATGCCCATCTGGTCCAGCTCCTGGTCGATCGCCTCGATCTGATCGATGAGCTTGTCGCGCTTCTTGAGGAGCTTGTCGCGCTCCTTGACGCGGCGGCGCAACTCGGACTGCAGCTCACCGGTGGAGACATTCGAAAGGGATCGCCTCGCCATGGAAGATGACCTCAGGTTGGGCGTGTCTGGCAGAAAGAAACGGGCGCCGCATCGCAACGCCCACGCACCCGCCGCGCGTGCATACGCGGCGTACTCCGCCGACAAACCTAACTTGCGACCACCCCCGACGCAATCGACGCGCTGGCGCCGGCCTTCTCAGGATCGGAATCCGAACTTCGTGAGCAGGCCGTCGAAATGATCGAGATCATAGAACTCGATGACGAGACGCCCCTTCTTGCCGCCGGCGCGCGTCTGCAGATGCACGCGCGTGCCGAGATGTTCGCCGAGGCGCTTCTCGAGATCGGCCTGCGACGCCGAGGGCTTCGCGCGACCGCCGGATGTAACCCCCTGCTTGGGTGTTACATCACCCCCCTGCTGCGATTCGCGCGCCGCCTGCTCCAGCTTGCGCACCGACCACCCCTGCTCGCTCGCCCGGCGCGCCATCTGGGCGCGCAGGTGCTCCGGCGCCGAGAGCAGCGCCTTGGCGTGCCCCGTCGTGAGCGCCCCGGCCGCGACGAGCGCCTGCGCCGCCGGCGGCAGTTCGGTCAGACGGATCAGGTTCGCGACGCTCGAGCGGTCGAGGCCCACGCGCTCGGCGATCTCCGTCTGCGTCAGCCCGTGGTCCCGCTGCAGCGCGCGGAGGGCCTCGGCGGTCTCAATGGGGTTGAGATCCTCGCGCTGAAGATTCTCGACCACCGCCCAGGCGGCCGACTCGTCGTCGGAGAGCGCGACAACGAGCGCCGGGATTGTCTCGAGCCCGGCCATTCGCGCTGCGCGCCACCGTCGCTCGCCCGCGACGAGTTCCCACTGCGCGCCGGCCGGCGCATCGGCCATGCCGTCGAGCGGGCGCAGCGCGACCGGCTGCATGAGGCCGGAGGCCCGGATCGACGCGGCGAGCTCCTGCAGCGCCTTGTCATCAAAGGACTTGCGCGGCTGATGCCGACTCGGCACGACCGCGTCGAGACGGACGTGGCGAAGCCCCGCCTGATCAGAATCGGTTTTTGTTTGGGTGTTTCCTGGCGGCGGCGGCGCGCTTCGGGGCGGCGTCGGCTTCGCCTCGACCACGGCGCGATCCGGCGCCGGCGCGGGTGCTGCTGGTGTTGGGGTCGGGCTGACCTCCACCGGCGCGCTCATCAGGCTGCTCAGCCCCCTGCCGAGGCGCGGCTTGGCGGATCGGTTGGACTTTGATGCTGACGCCATTGCACGACCTCCTGTCGATTCGGGGCTCCGGTTCGCACCTGCCGGGCCCCTGCCGATCCATCGGGTATGCTCCGCCCTCCAGCCCAGAACACGCGGCGAAACCCGAGCAC
Source organism: Phycisphaerales bacterium (assembly GCA_043101835.1). GTDB lineage: Bacteria > Planctomycetota > Phycisphaerae > Phycisphaerales > UBA1924 > JBICHM01. The sequence goes on from JBICHM010000360.1 coordinate 13,863, forward strand.
AGCCTCGGGCCGGGCGCGACGCAAGGAGGCGAAACGCATGGGCGCGAGGCCACATCGTATCGAAGTCATCGCCCGGGGGCTCGCCATCAATGGCGGGCGGGTTCTGCTCTGCCGCAGCGTGAAGGGGGGATACACGTACCTCCCGGGGGGGCATGTGGAGCCCGGTGAGGCCGCTGGCGCCGCCCTGGAGCGGGAGATGCTCGAGGAAACGGGGCTCGAATGCCGGGCGGGCGACCTCGTCTGCGTACACGAGGAGCGGTTCAGCCAGCAGGGGGCGCCGCGCCACGAGCTGAACCTCGTGTTCCACATGGAACACCCCCCTGCCGACACGGTCACGAGTCTCGAGCCCGCGATCGCGTTCGAATGGGTCGCGATCGATGCGCTGGGCGAGGCAAACCTCCTCCCCGAGTCGATGCGCGTCTGGGTGCGGGCGTTCGCGGGTGTCGGCCGGGTGGACTGGATTCCCTCCGCCTGATCGGGCTTCATCGCCTGGCTGGATCGGCCGATAGCCGACGTGTCCCGCCGCGTCGCGGCGGGCCCCACCAGCGCGAGCCGATGCCGTGCCCGATCCCAAGCCCTTCAAGACCCCCACCGGCGACGACCTGCTCCGCGCGCTCGATGCGCTGCAGTCGCGCATCGACGGGCTGGAGGACGAGCTGCAGCACGCCCAGCGCCTCGCCAGCCTCGGCACGCTCGCGGCGATCATCGCCCACGAGCTCAACAACATCCTCACGCCGGTGCTGAACTACGCCCAACTCGCCCTGCACGCGTCCGATCAGCCGGCCCAGGCCGATCGGGCGTTGCGGAAGACGGTGGAGGGCGTGAAGCGAGCCGGGCGCATCACCGAGGCTGTGCTCGGCTTCGCGCGAGAGGGGGGCGATGAGCCGGAGATCTGCGACGTCCGCGCCGTCATCGACGACACGCTCGCGTGCCTCGGGCGCGACCTGGCGCGCGATGCGATCGTGCTCGAACTCGATGCGCCGGAGGGGCTGTGCGCGGCGATCGCGCCGACGCCTCTGCAACAGGTGCTCCTGAACCTCGTGCTCAACGCACGCGAGGCAATGCTCGGCGGGCGCGGCGCCCTGACGCTCGCCGCCCGGTGTTCCACATGGAACACGGATAACGACTCCCTCATAGAGGGGGTTGAAATTGTCGTTCGTGACACCGGGAAAGGCATGCCGGCCGATCGACATGCGACGATCTTTGAGCCGTTCGCGACTTCGATCCGCTCGGACGCCGAGCGTGCGCAGGGGGCGCACCGGGGCGTCGGCCTCGGCCTGGCGGTGTGCCGCCAGCTCATCGAGGGCGCCGGCGGCGAGATCCGCTGTGAGAGCACGGTGGGGGAGGGCACTGCCTTCACCATCCGCGTGCCCGGCCCGCGCGCCTGAGCGCTGCCCGAAATCGGCTTCGGAAGCCAAAAAAGAAGAGAGCCGCGTCCGGCATTCCCGGCGCACGGCTCTCGGGTGGGGGCAATTCGCGGCGATCATCGAACGAGGAGAGTTCGCCGAGATGCTGGCGGCGTCTCATCCGCCAGAGAGAAGCATGCAAATGCGTCCGGCGTCCCGGGGTGCGTCCCGGAGGACGCTCGGGCGGGGCGGCTGACGCCACCAACGGTTTCGCGCTCGCCACGCCCTCGGATTCAGCGTGAACGCCCCCGCCGAGAAATTCTCGAATGACGCCCTTGCATCGGCGACGAATCCATGCGATCGTCTGATTGAACGATCAATCAAATCGATCGCGTGGCGTTCGCCGCGTGATCCTGACGAGACGGGCGTGGGTGAGCAGCCGGCACAATCCGAGGCGGACGGGCAGGAGCGTTCCGGCGCCCGCGGCGCCGGGGTGACGACGCGTGATCGCATCGTCGACGCCGCGATGCGCCTCTTCCATGAGCAGGGCTTCGCCGGAACGGGCATCGCGACGATTCTGCGTGAGGCCGGCGTCAACAGCGGCAGCCTCTACCACGTCTTTCCGAGCAAGGAAGCGCTGCTCGAGGCGGTGCTCGAGAAGTACACCGAACTGCTGCAGCCGATCGTGATGCAGCCCCAGCGCGACGCGTCGCCGGGCGATCCGATCGAGCGCATCTTCACGCTGCTCAACTGGTACCGGCAGGGCCTGGTGATGACGAACTGCTCGCTGGGCTGCCCGATCGGCAACCTTGCGCTGGAGGTCAGCGACCAGCTGCCCGGCGCGCGGGCGCTGGTGGATGCGAACTTCGACGGCTGGTGCGCGGAGATCCATCGCTGGCTGGCGGAGGCGGGCGACCGTCTGCCGGCCGACTGCGATCGCGAGCGCCTCAGCCGCTTCGTGCTGACCGTGATGGAAGGCGGCGTCATGCAGGCGCGCGCCGAGAAGCGCATCGAGCGGTACGACGAGTCCGTCGCCGCGTTGCGCGATTACTTCGATCGGATGCTCGACGATGCGCGCCGCGAACGTGACCGGCGCAGCGCGGGCAAGGTGTAAGCGCGCCGCGGCGCGGGGTGGGGGGTATCGATGCTTGGGATTCAATGGAGCGAGATCAACTGGCTGGCCACGCTCGTGGCGGGGCTCGCCATCTTCATGTTCGGCGGCCTGTGGTACGCGCTGCTCTTCGCCAAGGCGTTGATGAGCATCGCCACACCGGCCGCCACGATCAGGTCGCACACCAGCAGCGCGCCGTAGGTCTTCGCCGGCGCCACCGTCATC
>JBICHM010000361.1:0-6474 GCA_043101835.1 Phycisphaerales bacterium
AGCACGGACCCGGGCGCATCGAGGATCCCGCGGATCTCCGGGCACGCGCGGAGCACGCGATCCCACCCCTCGGCCGCGCGCCCCCCGGCGCTCCCGTTCGACGTCGGCCCGTTCGACGCGGGCGAAAGCGCCGGCGACACCATGCGCAGGAACGCCGGGTTCGCCTGCACGAGCGACCCGTCCGCGCTCGCAACGACGACTCCGACTCCGGTGTTGTCGAACATCGATCGGAACCGGGCCTCGCTGCGCGCGGTCGCATCGTGGGCCGCCACGAGTTCGCGCGTGCGCTCCTCGACGCGATGCTCGAGTTCTTCGTTCGCCCGACGCAGCGCCTCGGCCGCCTCGCGCCGGTCGGTGATGTCGCTCACCGAACCGACCATGCGGATCGGCTCGCCCGCATCGTCGCGCACCACCTTGCCAACCGCGCGCACCCACACCGCGTGCGCGTTCGGGCGCACGACGCGGAACTCGATGTCGAAGGGCGCATCGTGTTCGAGGTGCGCCGTCAGGGCGTGGCGCCACCGCTCGAAGTCGTCGGGGTGCATCGTCTTCGGGAGCGACTCGAAGGACGGCGCGCCGAGCTGCCGGGGGAGGCCATAGATCTCGAACACCCGGTCGGACCAGAGGATCTGCCCCGATCGGATGTCCCAGTCCCAGATGCCGTCGGTCGAGGCGTCGAGCGCGAGGCGCAGGCGCTCCTCGCTCTCGCGCAGCGCGGCTTCGGCGCGCACCCGGTCCGTGATGTCGTGCGCGAAGGCCAGGACCGACACTACCTCGCCGTCGTCGTCGATCAGGACGGAGTTGTACCACTCGCAGTGCACGACACGACCGTTCTTGGTCATGTTGCGATTGGCGATGACGCTCCGGCGCTCGTCGCCGGCAAGTAGCCGTTCGGCCATCGCCTGGACACGCTCGACATCTGCGGGATGCACAAAGCCGTCGGACCAGGACCGCTGCACAATGTCGTCTGCGGTCCAGCCGAAGACCTCCTCGGCCCGGCGCGACCAGCGCTTCACCCGGAGCGACGCGTCCCATTCGACGATCGCCAGGGGCGTGTTGTCAACGTGGTAGGTGAGCTGCTGCAGCGCGAGGCGCAGCTGCTCGGCGGCCCGGCGCTGCTCGGTGACATCGCGCGCCGAGGCCACGGCGCCGGCGATATCACCGCGCTCGTCGATCACCGGGTTGAGCACGTAGTCGAACTCGCGGACGTCCTCGCCGACCGCGTACTTCGATTCGCCGTGCTCCGCGACGCCGAGTTCAAGCACGCGCGTCCGCTGCTCGATGAACTGGCGGTACAGCTCAATCGGCTGCCCGAGTTCCTCGACCCGTTTGCCCCGCAGCGCCTCCGTCGTGGCGCCGAGGAGGCGTTCGGCCGCCGGATTCAGGTAACTGAAGCCCCCGTCGGCGTCGTACATGAAGACCAGGTCGCTTGATGCGCCGAGCACCGTCTCGAGGGTGTTGCGCTGGGTGCGCAGCTCGCCGTTGAGCCGCTGCATCTGCAGCTCGGCCTCCTTGGCCGCGGTGACATCCTCGGCGAGACCGGCGATGCGCGCGGGGCCGCCGTCGACGCGCGGCTCCAGCAGCGCGCCCTTATCCCGGATCCAGCGCACTTCGCCATCGGGGCGGACGATGCGGTACTCCTCGCCGTACTCCGCCGGCCCCTTCCCGTTGAGCCAGTTCTCGAAGGCCGCGCGCACCCGGGGGCGATCGTCCTCGTGGATGGCGTCATTCCAGAGCCACGGGCGCCGGTAGATCTCGTCGGGCTGCCGGCCCCAGATCGTCTCGAACGCCGGGCTCACGAAGCGCACTGAGAGCGGGGGGCCCTCGGCGAACCAGAACACCGCGTCGATCGACTCGGCAAGGTTGCGGAACCGACGCTCGCTCTCGGCCAGCGCTTCTTCATCGCGCAGGCGGCTGATCGCGATGCCCGAGAGCTGCGCGACGGCGCGCAGCGTCTCAAGGTCGTCGGGCGTCGGTTCGCGCGCCCCGGAGAACGACATTGAGAACGATCCGATCACGCCGGCGCCCGCGTCCCGGATCGGCTCCGACCAGCACGCCGCAATGCCCATCTGCTCAACCACCCACTGGAACGCCGACCAGTTCGGATGCGTTCGCGTGTCGGCTGCGATGACCCGTCGACCCTCCGCCACGCAGGCAGGACAGGACCCTGCGCCGGCCTCGGCCTGCAGGCCGTTCACGCCGTCGATGTACGCCTGGGGCAGGTTTGGCGCGCTGAGCACGCGGAGGCGCTCGTCATCATCGATCACCGTCACCATGCAATGGGCGCCGGGCAGCAGTCGCTCGACGGCAAGCGCGATCGTCTCGAGCGTCTCGGACAGGTCCGCGCCGGCCGCGATCTTCTCGAGCGCCTCGGTGCGCACCTCCAGCCGGCCTTCGGAAAGGCGACGCTCGGTCAGATCAACGCTCGTGCCGAGCAGCTCATCGGCCGAGCCGGACTCGTCGGTGATCACCTCGACCGCCGACTGGATCGTCCGGCGCACACCGTCCGGCCGGATGATGTCGAACTCAAAGACGCTCGGGCGGCGGTCGTTGAGCGCATCGGAGACGATCCGCCTGCACCGCTCCCGGTCGTCCGGATGCACGAGTGCGAGCCACCCCTCGAGCGTCGGCGTGTGCTGGTCCGGCGTCACCCCGTAAAGGCGATACTGCCCGTCGGACCAGTGCGCCCGGTCCGCGCCGACCTCCCATCGCCACGACCCGAACCCCGTGATGCGCTGCGCGAGCGCCAGAGCCTGCTCGCGCTCGCGGAGGCGCTCCTCCGCGAGACGCAGCGCCGTCACATCGCGTCCGATGGAGACGAGCTCGATCAGCTCGCCGTCGGCGCTGAAGATGCCGCGATCGGTCCACTGCTGCCAGCCGAGGGAGCCGTCCGCGTTGATGACCCGGTGCTCGTCGAAGAATGTCGGCTGCTCGAGCGACACACTCGCCATCTTCTCGCGCACCGCGGCCTTGTCCGACTCGGGGATCAGATCGAAGAAGTTCGACCCGACGAGGTCCTCGCGCGCCCGTCCGAACTGGGCGCAGTACGCGTCGTTGACGAACAGAAGCGTGCCGTCGCGTCGGCACCGGACCACGAACTCGCCCTGTGTGGCGACGAGCGCCTGAAACCGCTCCTCGCTGAGGCGCAGCATGCGATCGCGCTCGTCGCTGTCGGAGAGGTCGGTGACAAGCACCACAGCGCCGGTGTACCGCCCCTCGCCGTCGTGCAGCGGGCCGAACGAGAATCGCGCTGTGGACCTGGCGCCGTCGCTCCGCTCGACGACGATAGCGCTCTCCGTCGGTGATCCCGCGTGGCAACGCTCGAGGGCGCGCACGAGCGTCTCCTCACGCACGCCCGCGAGCGCCTCGGCGCCGGGCCGGCCGATGAGGGACGGGCCGTCGCAGCCGAGGATCTCCTCGAATCGCCGGCTCACGAACGAAGTGCGATCCTCGCTGTCGAGCACCCACACACCCTCGCGAGCGGCGTCGACGATCGTCTTGTACAGGCGCTCGCTTGTGTCCAGCGCATCCTCGGCGCGCTCCAGATCCGTCACGTCGAGCACGACCACCGCCACGCTCTCGACATCGCCTCGCTCGCCGAGCAGCGGCAGGTAACTGGCGTGGAAGACCCGCTCGTCGCCGTCACTGGCGCCGGGAATTCGCACGACGACGCCGGTCCGCGACTCGCCGTCCGCGAAGACGCCGCGGATGACCGATCCAACGCGTTCGGCGACGTGCGGCGCCACCTCCCCGACCGTGCGCCCGACCATCGCCTCTGGCGTGCCGCCATCGATGGCGGCGAGGCGCTCGTTGATCCGCAGGTACCGCAGGTCGCGATCGAGCAGCGCGACGCCGAATGAACTCGACCGGAAGAGCGCATCGAACTCAGCCATCCGCCGGATTGCGTCCCGGCGCGTCTCCCGATAGGCATTGAAGAGCAGCAGCGCTGAGACCGGCGCCAGCACAAGTCCCGCGAGTCCGGAGAGCACGAGCCATGGAAGCGTCGCCCGCGTGACCGCCGCCTGCACGGCCGCCTGCGAAGTGAGCACCAGCATCGCGCCGCCATCGGCAAGGTCCGCGAGCCCGACGATCTGCGCCTCGTCGCCGAAGAGCCGGGCGCGTCCGAGGTAGTCCTCGCCGGTGTTCAGAATCGATGCGATAGTCCGGTCGCCGGCATCGCCGCGGATGACCGCTGCGCCGACCTCTGCGCCGACCATGCTCGGGTCGCCGGAATGGACGCGAACGACGCCGCCGGAATCGACGATGCAGAACGACCGCGACGCGGCGCCAGCCCCCCGGATGTCCTCCCAGGCGCCGGTGAGTTCCACATGCGCCTCGTCGACGCCCGGGGCGTCGGGCTCGCCGTGGTGGGCGTCGAGGTGCGACGCCAGGCGCGACATCGATTCGGCGATCGCGAAGTTGGTCCGCTCAATCGCGCTGAGGGTGCTGTTCCGCGTCAGCCGGACTTCGATCAGACCGCCGGCGAGCAGCAGGACGCTGGCCACAAGCAGGAGGGCCAGGGCGAGGCGGACTCGCCCCTCGGGCCGCCTGGTCGTCTCCCGCGACTCGTCGCGATTCGTCATCGCCGGATGCCGTCCCCCACCCTCTCCTGCAAGCCTCGAATCACCGACCGCATCTTAGGAGTTCCTCGGGGAGATACGGAAGCCGGATACGGATTTCTGCACGCAAAAACCCTTGGCGCCATCCGCACGACGCCCGATCCGTGCCATTTCCGTGCGGGCAAGTCCCGGGTGGCTGGCGGGCATTCCGCGTCGGAGGACCGGCGACGGGACGCAACCGCATCGGGCCGACCACGCTAGAACCCGTCCGAGAGAGATCCTGCCGATCGGGGATCGTGTGTTCGACAGTGCATCCGGGCGGCGCCGGGGGCCGCTGGTGTCGTCGCGCCGCGACTACCGGCTCGGCCATCCGTTCACGCCACCCGGAGCCCCGATCGATGAAACGCCTGCTCGCCCTGAGCCTCGTCGCCACGACCCTCCCCCTCGCCCCGGCCGCCCTCGCGGACGAACCGGTCGACCTCGACGCCGTCGCGCGCATCCGCGACGAAGGCTTCGGCAACTCGAAGATCATGGACATGATCTGGCACCTGACCGACCACCTCGGCCCACGCCTGAGCAACTCGCCGCAGGAGCGCATGGCGCAGCTGTGGACCGCGGACAAACTCGACGAGATGGGCCTCGAGAACGCCCGCCTCGAGCCCTACGGCGAGTTCGGGCGCGGCTGGACCTTCGAAAAGGTCACCGTCGAGATGACCCACCCCACCTACATGCCCATGATCGCCATTCCCGAGGCGTGGACGCCCGGCACGGGCGGCGTCATCGAGGGCGAGCCGGTGCTGCTCGACTTCAACTCCGTGGAAGAGGTCGAGGCATTCGATGGCGACCTGAAGGGCAGGATCGTCCTCATGGGCGGGCCCGTGGATGTCAACACGCCCTTCGATCCCATCGCCGAGCGCCACGACCACGGCAGCCTCGAAGAGATCTTCATGGCGCCCGAGGGGCGGAGCGGCGGCGGGTGGGACCCCGCGCGCATTGAGGAGTTCCGTCGCCGGCGCGCCGTGCAGCGCGCGGTCACCGAAAAACTGCGCGAGGCCGGCGCCGCCGCGATCCTCGAGACCAACACCAGCCGCGGGTCCTACGGCGTCTTCTTCGTCGGCTCCGGCGGCTCGCGCGACATCGACGCCGAGCCCGCGATCCCGTCGATCATCGTTGCGCCCGAGCACTACAACCGCGTCGCGCGCCTCCTCCAGAACGACCACAAAGTCGAGATGCGCGTCGAGGTGCAGGCCACCTTCCACGATGACGACCTGACCGGGCGCAACATCATCGCCGAGATCCCGGGCACGGACCCCGATCTGAAGGACGAGGTCGTCATCATCGGCGGGCACTTCGACTCCTGGCACGCCGGCACCGGCGCGACCGACAACGGCGCCTCCTGCGCCGTCGCCATGGAGGCGGCGCGCATCATCGTCGACGCCGGCCTCAAGCCCCGGCGCACGATCCGCGTCGCGCTCTGGTCCGGCGAGGAGCAGGGCCTGCTCGGCTCCCGCGGCTACGTCGCCAGGCACTTCGCCGACCGCGACACCATGGAGACCACCGACGAGTACGACAACTTTGTCGCGTACTTCAACATGGACAACGGCGCCGGACGCTTCCGCGGCATCTACTGCCAGTCCAACGCCGCCGTGCGCCCCATCTTCGAGGCATGGATGGCGCCTCTGAAGGACCTGGGCATGACCACCGCGACGATCCGCGACACCGGCTCGACCGACCACACGCCCTTCGACGCCGTCGGCCTGCCCGGTTTCCAGTTCATCCAGGACCGCGTGGATTACTTCTCGCGCACGCACCATTCCAACATGGATGTGTACGAGCGCGTGATCCCCGCTGATGTCATGCAGGCGGCGTTGGACTGGCAGTAGATGCCGCGGAAGCGTCCGGCGCCGTTGTCCAT
>JBICHM010000362.1:0-2717 GCA_043101835.1 Phycisphaerales bacterium
TCCCCCGCAGAGCCGGGGGAGGGCGCAGGGGAATCACTCCCCCCGCACCGTCAGCTTCGCCGCCCGCTCCACCTGCCCGCTGGCGATCTTCTCGAAGCCGCTGCCGAGTTTGCCGATGGGGTCGGGCGGGACGATCTCGACGGTCTTCTCGCCGAGCTTCGCCTCGCCGCGCTGCACGCGCCCCTGAAAATCGCGGCATTCCTTCAGCAGTCGCTCGAGGATCTCTTCCTCGGACACATTCGCGACGCGCGCGCCCTGCACATAGATGATGCCGCGCCGGTCGCCGGCGAAGACGGCGACATCGGCGCCCTCCGCCTCGCCCGGGCCGTTCACGACGCAGCCCATGACGGCGACCTTCATTGGGATCGTGATCTCGCTCTTGAGCGTCTCGCGCACGCGCTGCACGAGCGTGAAGAGGTCCACCTGGATGCGCCCGCAGGTCGGGCAGGCGATGAGGTCCACGCCCTTGCGCTCGCGCAGGCCGAGGCTGTAGAGCAGCTCGAGGCCGTCCTCCACCTCAAAGACCGGGTCGCTGGCGTAGCTGATCCGCAGCGTGTCGCCGACGCCGTCGGCGAGCAGGGCGCTGAGCGCCGCGATCGAGCGGATCGCCCCCGTCTCGCGCGGGCCGGCGTGCGTCACGCCCAGGTGCAGCGGGTAGTCGAAGCGGGCGCTGATCTCGCGGTAGATGTCGATCGCGAGCGCGGCGTCCATCGTCTTCGCGCTGATCGCGATGTCGTGGAAGTCGTTCTCGTCGAAGATCTCGAGGTACTCCTCGAGCTTCGCGATCATCAGGGCCAGCAGGTGGCCCTGCTTGTGGTCGGCGAAGACGCGGCCGAGCTCGGCCTGGCGCTTCTGCTTGTCCTTGCGCTCGACGATGGAGCCCTCGTTCACGCCGACGCGGATGGGGATGCCCCGCTCCTTGCACGCCGCAATGACCTGCTCGACCTGCGCGCGGTCGCTGATGTTGCCGGGGTTGAGGCGGATCTTGTGGACGCCCGCCTCGACGGCCTCGAGCGCGCGCTGGAAGTGGAAGTGCACATCCGCCACGATCGGCACGCGCGTCTGGCTGAGGATCTCCGGCAGCGCCTCGGTGTCCTTGCGCTGTGGCACGGCGACGCGGACGATGTCGGCGCCCGCCGCCGCGAGCTTGTTGATCTCGGCGACGCAGCGATCGATGTCGTGCGTGTAGCCGGCCGTCATCGTCTGCACGCTGACGGGCGCATCACCCCCGACGCGCACGATGCCGGTGCGGTCGTCGCCGATGGAGATCTGCCTAGTCGCGCGCCGGGGCTTCATGGGGATGGATGGTAGGTCGGGGGTGGAATCAGGGGGGAACAGAGGCGAAGAGATCAAGAGACGAAGAAACGGAGTGCGGTGTTCGCCCGCGCGGTCCTCACCGCGTCTCTTCGTCTCTCCGTCTCTGCGTCTCTTCCCGAACCTGATTCCCGAACCGGCACTCCCGCATCCCCACATACACCAGCGTCTCGAAGAGCAGCATGCCGGCGAGAGCGGCGCCGACCATGAGCAACGAGGGCGGGGTCGGCAACCGGCTGAGGAAGACCGCGGGCCCCGGCCATGCGCCGGTCGCGAAGTGCGGCCAGACGGTTGCGCCTACGAAGAACAGGAGAAGCGCGATCACGCCCCCCACGACCCAGCCGACCGCGGCGTGCGCGCAGACGGCCCAGGCGACATCCTTCGTGATTCGCCAGCCGCGCCGACCCCCGAAGAATCGGATTCCAATCGTCTCGATCCATGTCAGAAACAGGACGAACGCCGCGACGCCGGGTGCGAGCGCGAGCAGGAGCGTCAGCGCGTCGCCGCCGGCGCCGCTCCGCCAGGCCACGGCCGCCGGGCCGCCCGTGAACAGCAGCCCTGTCACCAGCGCGCTGGCGAGCAGCAGCCCGGTGGCGCGCTGCCGCTCGATGCGCACGGTGTTCCAGATCCGGACCGGCTTGAAGAGTCCCGCGAGGCTCGTTGCGAGCCATGCGCCGGCGGACGGCCGGCGCTGCCACGGGCTGCCGACGCGGCGCGCGGGCAGGCTGTCGGCAACGGCGCGCCCGCACTCCGGGCACACTGCGTCATCCGCCAGCCCGGCGAGCGCGTAGCCGCACGACTCACAGAGCAGCGCGTCAGGATCTGGTGTGTTCGTGTGCATCGGCCCTCAGGAACGCCCGATCACGCTATGTTCTTCCGCGCGGACGCGTCGGAATGAGACGGCGCGCCGAATCGACCCTGGAGGCCCACCCGTGCTCCGCACCCGACGCACCGGCTTCGACGATCCCGCCGCCCGAGAGGCCCTCGCGCTGCTCGATCGGCTTCTCCCCGGCGCTCGCGCCGGCACGGATGCGGACCCGGACGCCACGCTCATCGTCGCGAGCCGCGCGCACCCGCAGGGCGAGCGCAGCGTGGGTTGCGTCGGCGTGATCGCGATCGGCGAGGGCGTCGGTCGCCTCATCGGGCCGGTGGTCGATCCACAGATGCAGCAGCAGGGAATCGGGCGGCGTCTGCTCGCCGAGGGCGAGCGCGAGGCGCTCGGGAACCGGCGCTTGCGCCGGCTCCACTGCCCCGCCGAACGCCGGCACGCGGAGTTCCTCGAGGGCATGGGCTGGAAGGCCGGCGACGCCGACGCCGACACCGTGGATTTCGTCCTCGAGGTGGACGCCGACGACGCCACCGCCCCCCAATCCGGCGTGGCGGGTGGTCCGGGGGCCGACGAC
>JBICHM010000363.1:0-14810 GCA_043101835.1 Phycisphaerales bacterium
CGCCGGGCACGTGTGGATCGACGAAGGCGCGGTGATATCCGCGCAGGCGCTCATCCACCAGTTCGTGCGTGTCGGGCGCAACGTGATGATGCAGGGCAACTCGGTGGCGACGATGCACGTGCCTCCGTTCACGATCCACGCGGGAGTCAATCGGGTGGTCGGGTTGAATCGCGTCGGTCTGCGTCGCTGCGGGATCGCGCGCGACGAGATCACCGGCGTGCGCGCCGCCTTCGATCACTTCTACCGGCGCCGGGACCGGGGTGAAGCGACCATGGCGGAGAGCCTGCGCGAGGCGGCCTCGATGGCGTGGCCCGGCGCGTCGCGTGAGTTCGTGGATTTCATCCGCTGGGCGCTCGAGGCGGCGGCGCCCCGCCGGCGTGGCCTGTGCCCGCTCGGGCGAGACCCCGGCGCAACCTGACCCGGCGAATGGGGGCGACGCCGCTGCTATGATCGCGGAGCGTCGCTCGTGGGGGGCGCGCCGGAGGTCGAATGCCGACTGTAGCGCCGCAGGTACACCGCACCGCCGAAGTGGACCCGACCGCCGAACTCGGCGAGGGCGTGGTCGTTGAGCAGCACGCCAGCGTCGGCCCCAACTGCGTCCTCGGGGCCGGCACACGCGTTCGACGCAGCGCGATCATCGAACGCAACGTCACGATGGGCCGGGACAACGATGTCCACCCGTTCGCGACGATCGGCGGCGATCCGCAGGACCTCAAGTACGACGCCGACGCCGACGAGGGAACGCTCGTCATCGGCGATCGCAACACCTTCCGGGAGAGCGTGACGCTCAATCGCGGAGCGGGCGAGGCGGGGCCGACGCGCATCGGCTCGGACTGCTACCTCATGGTCGGCGCCCACGTCGGCCACAACACGCGCGCGGGTGATCGGGTGATCATGGGCAACACCGCCTGCCTCGCGGGGCATGTGGTGATCGATGACGGGTGTTTCCTCTCCGCATTCGCCGGCGTGCACCAGTTCGTGCGTGTCGGGCGGCTGGTGATCTTCCAGGGAGGGGCCATCGCGACGATGCACGTGCCGCCCTTCGTGACCACGGCCGGGTTCAACGGCGTAGCGGCGCTCAATCGCGTCGGGATGCGCCGCGCCGGCGTGTCGCGCGAGGGGATGGCGTCGGTGAAGCAGGCGTTTCAGCATTTCTACCGGCGGCGCGCCGCCGGCGAAGCGACCACCGCCGAGAGCCTCGCCGAGGCTGAATCGATGGCGTGGGCGCCGGAGGGACGCGAGTTCGTTGCATTCGTGGAGTGGGCGACCAGCCAGCCGGCGCCGCGCAATCGCGGGCTCTGCCGTCCGGGTCGCGGCGAGGGTGAGATCGCCTAGCCGGCGTTTCCCTGTTCGGCGCGACGCGCCAGCAGGTGCGCGACCGTCTTGGCGAGGATGTCGCATTCGAGGTTGCACGCGTCGCCTTCACGCAGTGTCGCGAGTGTCGTGCGCTCGAGGGTGGTGGGGATGAGCGCGATCTCGAAGTGCCCGCCTTGGGCGGACGCGATCGTCAGGGAGACACCTTCCACCGCAATCGACCCCTTGGGCACGACGATGTCCATCATCCACGTCGGCGGCTCGATGCGGATCCGCCAGTCGTGCTCCTCGGTCTGCACGCGCGTGATGCGCCCGATCCCGTCGACATGCCCCTGCACGAAGTGGCCGCCGAGCTCGTCGCCGGCGCGGAGCGAGCCCTCGAGGTTCACCGCGCTCCCCGGCGCCAGCGAACCGAGCGTGGACTTCGCAAGCGTCTCGCCGACGACGTCAAAGGTCAGCGAGCCGTCGGAACGCGGCTCAAGCAGAGTCAGGCAGACGCCCGAGACCGAGACCGAGTCGCCCGCGCGCGGGGAACGATTCCACCGGCGTGGGTCGATCACCAGCCGGCGCCCGGCGGGGGAGGGGGCGATATCGGCGACCACGCCCACGGCTTCGACGAGTCCGGTGAACATCCGCCAAGGATACGGGCGATCGGGAACCGGTCGGGGGTGAGCGGCGGAACTTGACCGGTGTTCGGGGGGTCTCGATACTGCCCCGCTCAGCGAAGGTCGAGTCATCGCCCGGGCGACGCGCCCTGCCGCGGCCCGGCTTCGAGCCGCGGGCCGCCCCGTCGCACGCACGGGCGCGGGCCGGTTCTCTCGCTGGGATGTGTTCCGCTCGTTGTCGTTTCCCTGCCAGAGGAGAGGGCGCCCATGTCTCGCATCCGGATCCGCACGCGGCGACGCCGCGCCATTGCTCGCGTCCTCGCGCTCCTCGCCGCCGCCCCGCTTGCGCTCTTCGCCTGCGCCGGCTCCGGCACTGGAACGGGCGCCGGTTCGAACCGCGCGGTCGCACGGCCCGGTGAGATCGTCACCGATCCCTGGGCGGACCTCGGCTACCGCCTCGCATGGCGCGGCTTCCCGGTGATCACCGGCGGAAGCGGCACGACCTCGGTCGACGTTTTCGACCTCGGCGTGCTGGTTCAGGACGGGCAGAACACCGTCACGCTGATGGACCACAGCACCGGGCGCAACCTGTGGGTGAGCCAGGTCGGCCGCCCGCTGACCCGCTTTGTCGGCAACGGCGTGCACGACGAGCGCGTCCTTGTCTGCAGCGACAACGAGATCTATTTCCTCGACGGGCAGACCGGCTCGCTGCTCGCCCGGCAGTCGCTCGCGGTCGTCGTGAACACGCCGCCGGTCGTCCTCGGCGAGACGGCGGTCTTCGGCACCGCCACCGGCGAGGTGCTCGGCCACAGCGTCTACAGCGGCTTCAAGCTCTGGGGCTACAAGCTCGGTGGGAGCATCCAGGCGACGCCCGTCGCCATCGGCCCCTATGTGGGCGCCGTGAGCGAAGGCGGCGATGTGCTCATCGCCCGTCCCGAGAGCGGGCGCTCGACCGGTCGCGCCTCGATCTTCGGCGGCCTGTCCAACGATCCGGTCGCCGATGCCCGCACGATGTACGTGGCGAGCCTCGACCAGTCCATCTACGCGTTCGCCGGCGATGACGGCCGGCGGGTCTGGCGCTACCGCACCGAATCGGCCATCACGGCGCAGCCGACGCTCGCCGACGGCGTGCTGTACATCACCATCCCCGGTGAGGGGCTCGTCGCGCTCGACGCCCTCTCCGGCGACAAGCTCTGGGCCAACGCCGAACTCTCCGGCACGGTCGTCGGCTCGCTCGATGGCGAGGCGATGCTCTGGGACGGCCGCACGCTCCACGCGCTCGACGGCGAGCGCGGCGAGGTCGTCGCCAGCATCACGCTGCCCGGCGCGGAGCGCGTCTTCTGCTCGCCGCTCGAGAACGGCGACCTCTTCGTCGTCACGCGCGACGCCGTGGCAAAGTACTCCCCCCGCTAAGCGAACTGCCTGGCCCGGACGAGACCGGGCGGATGACCCCCATGCCCGAACTCGTCCGTATCCAACGCGCGCTGGTGTCGGTCAGCGACAAGGCCGATCTGGCCCCGCTCGCGAACGCGCTGCACGGGCTCGGCGTTGAGATCATCTCCACCGGCGGCACAGCGAAAGCCATCGCCGAATCCGGCGTGCCCGTCACCCCCATCGAAGAGCTCACCGGATTCCCGGAGATCATGGACGGGCGGGTCAAGACCCTCCACCCCATGGTCCATGGCGGCCTGCTCGCGCTGCGCGACAAGCCCGAGCATCAGAAGCAGATGGACGAGCACGGCATCAAGCCGATCGACCTGGTCTGCGTGAACCTGTACCCCTTCGAGCGCACCGTGAGCCAGCCCGGCGTCGATCGCGCCGAGGCCATCGAGCAGATCGACATCGGCGGCCCGTCGATGATCCGCTCGGCGGCCAAGAACTTCGACCACGTCTGCGTCGTCACCAGCCCGAAGCAGTACGACCGGCTCGTCAGTGAACTGCAGAAGCACGAAGGCGCGGTCAGTCAGACGCTGCGCGCCGAGTTCGCGGCCGCGGCCTTCGCGCGGACCGCCGAATACGACGCCGCGATCAGCACCTTCCTCGGCCGGCGCGTCAGCCCGCCGTTCCCGGATGTGCTCAATCTTCGCTACGCCAAGGTGGACTCGCTCCGCTACGGCGAGAACCCGCACCAGGACGCCGCGCTCTATCGCGATCCGGCCAGCACCGGGCCGTCGATCGTCAACAGCGAGCAGGTGCACGGGAAGCCGCTCTCCTACCACAACATCAACGACGCCGCCGCGGCCCTCGAACTCGTGAAGGACTTCCGGCGCATCGCGCCCGGGCGCATCGGGGCAGCCGTCATCAAGCACACCAACGCCTGCGGCGGCGCGGTCGGCGACAGCGCGCTCGACGCCGTCAACGCAGCGCTCGCCGGCGATCCGCTCGCGGCGTTCGGCGGCATCCTCGCCGTCAACGGCGTGCTCGACGCCGTCGCGGCCGAGGCGCTGTGTCGCGAGGGCGTCTTCCTCGAGGTCATCGCCGCGGCCGATTTCGAGCCCGAGGCGCGGGAGATCCTGACCGCCCGCTCCGCGGCGCTGCGCCTCCTGGCGGTGGGGGAGAAGAGCGGTTCGCCTGCGCTCAAGCTCGACTACCGATCGATACCCGGCGGCATGCTCGTACAGACGCGCGACACGCGCATCGCCTCGCCGGAGCAGTGGCAGCACGCGGCCGGCCCGGGGCCCGCCGAGGCCGATATCGCCGACGCCGCGATCGTCTGGACGATCGCCAAGCACCTCAAGAGCAACGCGGTGGCGGTCGGTGGTCGCGAGGGAGACGGGCGCCCGGCGCGCCTCTTCGGGGCCGGTGCGGGCCTCATGGACCGCGTGACGGCCTGCCGCCTCGCCATCGAGAAGGCCGGGGCCAACGCCAGAGGCGCCATCGCCGCCAGCGACGCCTTCTTCCCCTTCCCGGACGGGCCGGAGACGCTCATCAACGCCGGCGTGCGCCTGATTGTGCACCCGGGCGGGTCGAAGCGGGACCAGGAGACCTTCGACCTCTGTGACCAGCGGGGCGTCACCTGCCTGGTCACCGGACGCCGACATTTCCGGCACTAGGCCCGACAACCGGCAGCGGTCTTCACCGGGCGCTCACGCGGGCGCTTCTGGAAGCGGCGCGATCGGGCCGATACTGTAGTCGTCGTGCCACCTTCGTTCGGCCAGGCGAGACTCGCGTCCGCCGGCGCACACGCCGGGATGGCTGCCCTGTCGCCCGCCTCCGGCCTCGATTCGAAGGTGCTGGTCCTCAACAAGGTCTACGTGGCGATCCGCATCGTCTCGGCGCGCCGGGCGTTCAGCCTGCTGGCGCGCGACCTCGCGGAGGTCATCCACGTCGACAACGGCAGGTACCTCAACTACGACTTCGCGTCGTGGACCGAGATCAGCGCGCTGCAGCGCGAGTTCGAGCCCGATCGGCACGACTGGGTCCGCACGGTGCGCCTGCACCTCGCCGTGCCGCGCGTCATCCGGCTGCTCGGCTACGACCGCATGCCCCGCCAGCAGGTGAAGCTCAACCGGCGCAACCTCTTCGCGCGCGACCGCAACCGCTGCCAGTACTGCGGACGCCACTTCCCGACCAGCGAACTGACGATCGACCACGTCCTCCCGCGCGCCCAGGGCGGCGGCGACTCGTGGGAGAACCTCGTCTGCGCCTGCGTGCCGTGCAACGCGCGAAAGGGCGGCCGCACCCCGAAACAGGCGAGCATGACGCTCATCACCGAGCCGCGCCGTCCGCGCCGCCACCCGCTGATCTCCGTCCGCCTCGGGCAGGAGAAGTACTCCTCGTGGAAGGCCTTCCTCGACGAGGCGTACTGGTCGGTGGAGCTCAAATAGGCGAACTCGCGCGGCCCGTCGGTCTACTGAAAATCCAGCCCCACATCGACACTCGTCGCCTGATGCGTCAGCGCGCCGGCGGAGATCCGATCGACGCCCGCCTCGGCGATGGCGCGGATCGTCTCGAGGCGCACTCCGCCGCTTGCTTCGAGCAGCACGCTCGGCGCCAGGCCGTCGCGCATCGCGACCGCGCGGCGCATCGTGTCGGCGTCCATATTGTCGAGAAGCACGATATTCACGCCCGAAGCGCGTAGCGCGCCCTCGAGCTGCTCGAGCGAGTCGACCTCCACCTCGACGAACATCGGGTCGGCGCTCGCGCGCGCCCGAGCCGCGGCGGCGCCGACGCGCTCAGCGATCTGCTCGGGCGTCAACCCTGCGAGGTGGTTGTCCTTGATGAGCACCGCGTCGTGCAGTCCCATGCGGTGGCAGAAACCGCCGCCGCAGCGCACAGCGTACTTCTCGAGCAAGCGCAATCCCGGCGTGGTCTTCCGGGTGTCGAGCACGCGCGACTTCGCGCCGGCGACCGCCTCGACATAGCGCGCCGTGTTCGTGGCGATGCCCGCGAGGCGCCCGACGAGGTTGAGCATCGTCCGCTCGAGCGCGAGCAGCTCCGGCGCGGGTCCGGCCAGTTCGCCGAGCGATGTGTCCGCCTGTACCCGCTCACCGTCGGCGCACGCCGGCGACCACGCCGCGTTCGGCGCAAAGACCGCGAGCAGTTCGGGCATGCACGCGAGCCCGGCGACGGCCATCGGTTCGCGCGCCGCCAGTCGCGCCGTCGCGTCGCCCTCGATCCCCATCGCTGCTGTGGTCAGGTCGACCGGGCGGGCGCCGAGATCCTCGTCGCGCGCGATGCGCAGCAGGCGGTCAACAAGCCCGCTGGAGGCGAGCCGGGCGTACAGCGCCGGAAGTGGGAGGTCATTCCAGGCGTCGCGCATCACTTGCGACCTCCGACGCCCTCGACGACATGCGCATCGAGCGCCTCGGCGCCTTCGAGGAATACGTGCCTCACGCCGGGGCGCACGACCGGGCAGGGCCACGCATCGGCGGGATGGCGCCGCAGTTTCATCCAGTCCTTCTCGGTGCACACGATCGCATCGGCGCCGGCGCTCTCGGCCATCTCGATTAGGCGGCGCACACGTCCCGGCCCATAGGCGGCGTGGTCGCGCAGTGGGAGCGACGATACGACCGTCGTTCGCGCATCGCGCAGGGCATTGAGGAATGGTCGCGGACGCGCGATCGCGCAGGTCGCGACAACGCGCTTCCCCTCGAGCCAGTCCAGTCCGACCTCAGCGTCGACGCGACCGTCGAAGATCCGCAGCGCGAACCACTCGTGCGCGCACACCGCGATGGGGGGCTTCCCGTGGGCGATCTCGATGCGCTTCCGAAGCGCTTCGATCGCCGAGGGGGCCACCGACTCGGCGTGCGTAATGACCACGGCGGTGGCGCGGGCCAGCGACGACACCGGCTCGCGCAGCCATCCGGCGGGCAGGAGCGCATCCTCCCACGGATCGCGCGTCGCGTCGATGAGCACGATGTCGACCTCGCGCGCCAGACGTCGGTGCTGGAACCCGTCGTCGAGCACGACGCAGTCGATCCGCGGGCCCTTTGAACGGGCGATCAGGTCGGCCACGGCGCGGTACCGATCGGGGTTCGCGACGACCGGGACGCCGGGCAACGCGGCCCGGTGTTCGGCCTCCTCGTCGCTTGTTCCGCCGCGCGACTTGTAGCCGCGGAGCACAATCCCGGGACGGCGCCCGGCAAGGCGCAATGCCTCGACGATGTGTCGCACCATGGGCGTCTTGCCGGCGCCGCCGACGCTGAGATTCCCCACGCTGACCACCGGCGCCATGGCGCGCCGGACATCGACGCCGCGGTCGAATCGCCGGTTGCGCCGCGCGACGGCGAGCCGGTAGAGCGGGGCGAATGGCGCCCCGAGGCCGGCGGGAAGCGGCGCTCGCGGGTCAGGCGGAGGGTTGGTCATCCGCGCGCCGCCCTTCGTTGGTGTGACGGCCCTCGCGGCGCAGGCGCGCAATGTCGCGCGTCAGCTCCTCGAAGCCGTGACGCAGTTGCTCGCGCTCTTTTCGCGTCACCCGAATGGTGTTGAAGACATCGGCAATCGCAAGCAGCAGCGAGACGCCGAGCAGCCACACGGCCGCCACCCACACGAGCACGAAGGTCCGCCGCTGCGTATCCGGGTCGAGCAGGCTGAAGCCGCTGGCGAGCAACGGCAGCGTCACGAGCATCACCCAGCCGTTGGCGATGCGGATGCGCCGGCGGCTCTCGGGGCGCGTCGCAACGCGCGTCACCTCAATGTGCCCGGCCACAACGAGCATCATCAGCGCGGTGAGGGGCAGCACGCCCCAGGCCGGCAGCAGGGCGCCGCCGATCACGAGGCGTCGTCCCGCCCGGAGAAGGCCGCCCCGGTGAGGGCGTCGTGGAGGATGGGTAGCAGTCGTCGCATGGGTAGTCCCATGATCGTCGCAGGGTCGCCCTCGAATTCGATCGGCCATCCCGCTTCGAGGCGTTCGGACAGGTTATAGGCCCCCGCCTTGCCCCTCCACTCGCCCGAGTCGAGGTAGCTTGCCAGCGAGGCGTCCTCGATCGCCCCGACCTGAACCGTCGCGCTGTCCACGAGCACCGCGCGTCGGCCGGTGGCGCCCTCGACCAGCGCGGCGCCGGTCACCACGGTGTGGGATCCGCTCGCCAGCAACCGGATGATCCGCTCCGCGTCGGCGCGATCCTCGGGCTGGCCGATGATCGCGCCGCGCGCAACAACGATGGTGTCTGCGCCAAGAACCAGGGCATCGGCGCGCTCTTTGGGCGTCATCGCCCGGCGCGCCGCCTCGGCCTTCAGGAGCGCCAGCGACGCCGCCCACTGCCGGGGCGTGGCGTCGCCCGGGGTGAGCGGGCCGTCATCGACGGCCGGCGGCGCGACGGCGAACCGCACCCCGGCGTCTTTGAGCAGCCTGCGCCGGCGCGCCGAGCGCGTGGCCAGCACGAGGCGCAGCCCTCGCGCGTCGCGCTGCGTGTCAGCAAAGGTCATCGTGTCCAGATCCGCACGGTCGAGCGCATCCTGCGCCATCGCCAGTCTCCCCCGGCTCCCATGTTCATCGTCGATCCATCGAGCAGCCGGATGCTACGCGACCGGCCGAGCGCCTGCAGCGCGTTGTCACAGCGCGGGATAGGTCGCCGAGGTCTTCTCGGTCTCCCACACGGTCACGCTGTGCACGGTGGCCCGGGCAGGGTCCACCTGGTCGCGCAGGCGCTCGTAGCACACCTGCGCGATGTGCTCGACGGACGGGTTCCGCTCGCGGAACTCCTCGGTGTCGAGGTTCAGGTGCTTGTGGTCGAATCGCTCGATGATGGCCCGCTCGACCGCGTCTTCGAGGTCCGCGAGACCGAAGGTCGGGGCGCCGCCGGCAAGCGCCGTGTCCGCCGCGACCTCCACGCGATAGTTGTGCCCGTGCCCGCTGGGGTTGTTGCACTTGCCGAAGCAGCGCCGATTCTCGTCGTCGCTCATCGACGGCACGTGCAGCCGATGGGCCGCGGCGAACTCGAACTGCTGGCGGATCCGCACGCGCTTCGGGTCGGCGGTCATGGCGTCGCCCTCCATCTCGAGGCTGTAGGTCGGTGTGAGACGCCACCGGACGCGCGCGACGCGCAGCGGCGCAAGCGCATCGACGAGGCGTTCGACGATCCGCGCGAGGACCAACCCCGGCGAAGCCGCGCACCCCCCGAAGAGCGCGTCCCGGATCAGCGCCGGCGCGATCTCTCGCACGAGACGATCGATCGTGCCGATGTCCACGAGGTATCCGGTCTGGGCGTGCGGCTCGCCCGCGCAGACCACCTCGATCTCGTAGAACGCCCCCAGGCCGCGCATGGGCGGGCGTCCTCCGAACCCGTTCGGGCCGTCGGGCGCTGGCTCGGGCTCGACACTGAAGCGCACGGCGCGGGAGAGCAGGACCATCGCCGGATCGTAGGGGGGCGGCGCGCCATCGAATCGGGGCCGGCCCCGACCCGGTACAATCCTGACTCCGCGTGGGGGCGCGACACGAAGGCGAGTCGGGCGGGCGACGCCCGTCCGATCGACCACGGAGACACGACATGCGACGCGACACCCTCGTCCTCATCGGCGCCGCCATCGGCCTCGCCGCCACCGCCGGCATGATCCTCCGCAGCGGGGCGCCCGGCCCCGTTGGCGCCGCCTACGTCGCCTCCGCCCCTGCCGGCAAGGGCGCCTTCGTGCTCGGCTACACGATGGACGACATCAACGGTGAGCCGCAGGACCTCGCCCAGTACCGGGGCCAGGTCGTCCTCATCGTCAACACCGCCAGCAAGTGCGGCCTCACGCCCCAGTACGAGGGGCTGCAGACCGTCTACGAGCGATACAAGGATCGGGGATTCGTCATCCTCGGCTTCCCGGCCAACAACTTCCAGAATCAGGAGCCGGGCAGCGACGAGGAGATCGCCGAGTTCTGCACGCAGAACTACGGCGTCACCTTCCCGATGTTCTCCAAGATCAGCGTCGGCGGCGACGACCAGTGCGACCTCTACAAGCAGCTCACCACCATGCCCGAGCCCATCGGCGGCGACGTACGGTGGAACTTCCAGAAGTACCTCGTCGACCGCGAGGGCAACGTCGTCGCGAAGTTCGATCCGGGTGTGAAGCCCGACGACACGCGCCTGACCAACGAGGTCGAGCGACTGCTGGGGAACACGCCGGAGAGCTGAAGCCCTACGCCGGGGTCTCGACCAGGTCGAAGTTGGCGTAGACCTTCTGGACGTCGTCGTTGTCTTCGAGCGCCTCGAGCAGCGCGAGGACCTTCTCCGCGTCGGCGCCGGAGACGGCGACGGTGTTCGACGGCAGCATGGTCAGCTCGCTCGAGGCCAGCGTCAGACCGGCGCCTTCCAGCGCTTCCTTCACCGTGAGCAGGTCGGTCGGGCCGGTGGTGATGGTCCACACGCCCTCATCGAGTTCGACATCCTCAGCGCCGGCCTCGAGGGCGATCTCCATCATCTTGTCTTCGCTCGGCGCGCCCTCGGCGTCGAGGGTGATCAGCCCGCGCGGCTCGAACATGTAGCCGACGCAGCCGGTCGCGCCCAGGTTTCCGCCGAACTTGCCGAAGGTCGTCCGCATTTCGGGCGCCGTGCGGTTGCGGTTGTCGGTCAGGCAGTCGGCGATGATCGCCACGCCTGACGGGCCGTACCCCTCGTAGCGCACGTGCTCATAGGTCTCGCCCTCGAGCTCGCCCGCGCCCTTCTTGATGGCGCGTTCGATCGTGTCCTTGGGCATGTTCGCGGCCTTGGCCTCCTCGACCGCGTAGCGGAGCGCGAGGTTGGCAGCGGGGTCGGGCCCGCCGTCCTTCGCCGCGACGATGATCGCGCGCGAGCACTTCGACCAAAGCTTGCCGCGCTTCGCGTCGACCTTGGCCTTGCGGTGCTTGATGTTCGCCCACTTGCTGTGACCAGCCATGCGCCTGAAGTCCTCACCCGTCGCCGGCGGGGGGCGCTGTCGTCGCCTCCGCCTGTTCTTCGTTGCGTGCGCCGATGATCGGCGCCACCGGGGGCGCCTCGCCCGCCTGCGCCGCCGCGAGTTTCGCTTCGATCGTCGATTCGAGGGCGTCGATCTCCGAGCGGAACGCCCGCTCGCGCGGATCGAGGGATTCGATCAGCGCCGCCGCGACCGCCCACTGTCGCTGCGCATCATCCTCGCGCCCGACCTGCCAGTACGCGTCGCCGAGGTGGTCGTGCACCACCGGATCGTTCCGGGAGTCGGTCAGCTCGGTCGCGCGCCGCAGCAGCGTGACCGCGCCCTCGAGCGTCACGACGCCTTCATCGTTCACCTCGTCGGCGAGCAGGCCCAGGCGGTAGCGCACCCAGCCGAGCGAATCGACCACAGCGCCGTCGGCCGGTCGCTCCTCGTAGGCGACCATCAGCATCCGGTGCGCCTCGTCGAGGTTCTCGCCCCGGTCGGCCATCGCGTAGCCCACGTTGTTGTTCGTCATCGCGTGGCGCGGGTTGAACTCCAGCGCGAGGTCGTACATCCGCTGGGCGGCGGGATCGTCGTCGGTCG
The DNA here is from genome assembly GCA_043101835.1 of Phycisphaerales bacterium. Classification (GTDB taxonomy): domain Bacteria; phylum Planctomycetota; class Phycisphaerae; order Phycisphaerales; family UBA1924; genus JBICHM01. The sequence goes on from JBICHM010000363.1 coordinate 11,820, forward strand.
CCGCCATCGCGAGCGCAAAGGTGTACGACAACTCGGCCGCGGCTTCATCGATGCTCAGCGGCCGGTTGTTCTCGCCCTGCGCGAACTGTCGCACCACACCGGTCGCGTGCGCAGCGCGGATGGCCCGCTCGCTGGAAACCGGGTTGCGCGCGTTGTATGCCTGCTGGAGCCATGAGGCGACAAGGTCAGCGCTCGGCTCCGCCGCCGCGTCCACACCCACCTCGATGACGCGCAGCGCATCGGCCGCCCGCTCGGCGTCCGCCAGTCGGCGCGCCGACCAGATCACCAGTTGTTCACTGATCTCCGATTGCTCGCGTTGCGCACGGCGCAGGGCCTCGACGATGCGATCACCCTCGCCGCCCAGCGTGATGAGCAGCCCGATGCGTGAAGCGTGCAGCGGACCAGGCAGCGGCTCGACGATCTGCGCCACCCGCTCGAGCAGTTGCGACGCAACCTCCGGGTCGACGGTGCGGGCGTCGGTGTCACCGGCGCCTTCGAGCGCGGCCTGGCCGATCACTCCCGCGAGTTGCACAAGCGCGTCCCGCTGCGCGTCGTTCACCGGGTCGCCAAGGCCGAGACCTTCCTGCAGCGTGCGCGCGGCCGATTCGACATCGCCGCGATTGAGCAGCACCGCCGCGAGTTCCACCGATCGCGCCAGCGACACGGGCGCGCGAAGCAGCCGGTCGAGCGCGATGCGATCGGCTTCCTCGGCCTGTCCGAGCGCGTCGCGCAGGATCGACTCCAGCTGGCGGGAGACGCCCACATCGCTCGGGCGGTCGGCGAGCCAGTCGCGCAGGAGATCGGCGCCTTCCTGGGGGCGCCCGGACGCCGCGAGCACGCGTCCGAGCTGCTCGACGAAGACGGGGTTGCCCGGCTGACGCTCGCGCTTCTCGCGCAGCCACGCCTCGGCGCGCTCGGCGGAGCCGGTGCGCAGCCAGAGGGTCGTCAGGAGCGTCGCGATGGCGTCGGTGGCCTCTTCCTCGGCGAGGGAGAGGAGTTCGCGCTCCGCCTCCGCGTACTGCGCGCCGGCGACGAGGTCCTGCGCACGCAGCCAGCGGATGGTCCTGCTGGATGGCGCGATCTCGCGCAGCGTGCGCATCGCCTCGGTGAACTGCACTCGGTCGGCGAGCGGGCCGCCCGGCGCATAGAGCCCGATCAGCCCGGCGTGCGCCTCTTCGAGCGCCGGGTCCAGCTCGATCGACAACCGGTAGAAGTGCTCCGCCTCCTCGTACCGCTCGACGAGCTGCGCCAATTGGCCGGCCAGCAGCAGGTCGCCCGGCCGAGGAAGCGTGTCGGCGTTGGTGTCAACGAGCGGCTCAAGCGGGGCCAACGCCGCCGCGTACCGCCCCAACGCGCGAAGGATGCGCGCCCGGGCCTCCACCGACTCGAGATCGCTGTCCTCTTCGAGCATCGCCAGCGCGCCGGACGCGTCGGCGCTCCGTCCGACACGGATCAGCGTCTCGGCGAGCAGCGTCGCCGCGGCGGGGCCGGAGCGTTCGCCCTGCACGAGCGTGCGCGCAATCCGCTCCGACTCCTCGCCCTCGCCGGCTTCCAGGTGCAGGCGCGCGCCGAGCAGGTCACGCGCCCAGGGCGGCGCCGGGCTGGACACCCCCGGCAGAGCCTCGAGCAGCGCCGCGGGGTGCGGCTGCACCGCCAGCAGCGCCTCGCTGTAGCGAGATTCCTGCATCGGGGCGGCGCCGATGAGCATGAGCGTCTCGGTCAGGAGACGCGCATCGCCGGTGTCCTGCAGGCGCTCGTAGATCGCCTCGATCGCGTCGTTGTCACGCGGACGCAGCGCGAGGCGGTCGCGCAGCAGCGCGACGGCCTCGTCGGTCTCCATCGCCGCGGACCGGGCCCGAAGCAGCTTCGGGGCGACGAGGCGTCGCTGCTCGTCATCGAGCGAGGCCGCGAGTGCATCGATCTCGCGCGCGAGCGCAGGGCCGACATCCGAATGCTCGCGCAGGTAGGCGATCAGGCGAAAATGGCGCGTATCGGCGCGACCGGCGAGTTCGGCGAGCGCGCCGATGACCGCCGAGGCCGCCGCAGCGGGACGCCCGAGGCGCATCGCGGCGTACACACGGCGCGGCAGCAATGCGCCGGGGTTGAAGGTCGGAAATTCGCCGGCGCGCTCGTAGGCGCCCAGCGCGCCCTCGAACTCGCCGAGTCGCGCCTCGGCGTCGCCGATCTGCACCCAGATGTCGTGCTGATTGCGATAGACATCCGTCAGCCCGGCGCCGAGGCTCGTCGGTTGTGTGAACTCCTCCGGCAGGTCGGCCGCCCGGCGCAGCGCATCGGCGCCGGCGCGCACATACCCGAGTTCGAGGAGCGCCCCGCCGAGGTCGCGCGCGGTGATATACGGCAACGCCGCGTCGGTCGCGTCGTCGAGATTCAGCCAGACGCGCGCCAGGAGGCCCGCGGCGACCTCGTAGTTCCCGCGGTCGGCGCTGGCGAGTCCGACCTCGATAAGACTCAGGAGATCATCGGGATCGCGCAGCAGCGCCTCGCGAAAAGCCGCGACGGCCGCGAGCCGATCGCCGCGCGCGCGGTGCGCCTCGCCGAGTTCGCGATAGGGGGGCGCGGCCCCCGGATCGGCGTTGATCGCGGCGCGAAGATCTTCGATGGCGCCGGGTGCGTCGCCCGCGAGCCGGCGCGAGCGTCCCGCGGTGTAGAAGCGCAGGGCCCGACCGCGCTGCTGCTCGCTGATTTCCTGCGCCGGCGGCGCCTGGCTGGCGAGTTCCTTCGCCGCGCGCTCGGCCTGTGCGCCGATCACCGCGTCGAGCGGGAGGGTCGCCAGCGCATCGTCAGCGCTGACGGGCGTCAGCAGCGCCGCATCGACGCCCGGCGGCGGGGGCGCGGATCGCACCCGAAGCGAGGGCGACCTCGTCTCGCGCGCCGCCATCTCGGGCAGCGTCCGCTCGGTCGTGCCGGCGCACGCGGCGAGCAGCAGGCAGGCGCCCGCGACGGCGCCGGCCGCCGCGCGCCGCCGCGTCG
>JBICHM010000364.1:0-13566 GCA_043101835.1 Phycisphaerales bacterium
CGCGAGCGAAGCGAGCCCCCACCCCTCCGTCCCTCCGCCCCTTCCCCCAACCCATTGTGCCAACCCCACCCCCGCCATACCGTTGCCGACGCCGGACCTCGACCCCCGGCACGCCGCCCCGATAGCTCAGTTGGATAGAGCAGCGGTCTTCTAAACCGCAGGTCGGTGGTTCGAATCCACCTCGGGGCGCTTGGGACCGATCGATCTGGGGCGATGGAACTCCAAGGCCAAACTAGTTCGAGATATTTCCTGAGGGCTGCAATGGCTCGTCTGGCCTGATTGCTGCATTCGGAGCACCTTGCGGATCCACCGGGGGCTCGGGGAGCACAATAAGAGAACTGATGGCCCCGACATCGGTTGCGGAGAGGCCTAGCGCGTTACATATCAGGCCAAGTACTTTGCGGACGCCCTCGTAGTACTCGCGCAATTCGCGGAGTGTGATGCTCGCGGGCTCTCCATAGTGGGCGACCTGCGCTCTTTGGTTCATCACGGAATCCCATGAATCCCGCAAGCCAGATGCCTCTAGGTCGCGTTTAAAGCGATCTTGGCAGTTCTTGCCAAATTTTTTTAGCGTCCCCTTAACCTCGCCCATTCCGATCTTTCCCGTCTTTTCGTCCTTGACGGAAAGAGCGAACGATCGAACCTCGAGATCCTCGCAACAATTGCACTTGCTTTCGATTGAGCGACGAAAGCATTGTTCCATGTGAGCATAGATTAGTACTACGCCCAAGTTTACGAGTGCGTTTTCAAACTCTAACGCATCAACCAAATCTGGCAGGTCATCCTTGGCACGGACGGCTCGTTCAGAAAAAGCTAGGTATTGATCAAAGGATTCAAGACTCATTTGGCACCGAAGAGCGTCTGGTCTGCCAATTCGAGTCGGCGCCTGACAGCGTCAACATCTGTAGTGCGATAGGAGGCGTTTTGATCAAATTCATCGCTATTGATCAATGTGTCACACCTGTCGCGCAGATCGGACGGGACCTGTCCTTCATGCTTCGCGATTGAAGTAAATACGGCGTCAAAAATCGCCGGATTCATTCTTCCGCCATCTGGGTGGAAGGGTGTCTCGCCGAGCATCTCGATGACAGTCTTGCATGTCTTGCGGAATGCTATGTCTAGTGACTTTGCCTCGTCTTGCGGCAGGTTTCGCTTCTTTTTCATTGCGGTCGAAAGGAAGTCTTTCATGGGTTTCTTGTATTCATCCGCAAACAAAAAAAGCGCAACAAATCGTAATATCATCTCGACATCGCGCATTCGAGCGTCAGGTTGCTCTTTCCCGATAATTTTGCGCCAATTCGAATCTGAATTCAACTCATTCAGGAGTTCATTGAGACGACCGTTATAGACGCAGTTGCGGATTTCCTGGCCTAGCAGAATTGTGCCGCCAGTGTTTAATCGCTCGAAGATGTGATAGATACTGGTGGCGTCGTCAGGATCGAGTTGTTTAATCATAAATGCCCGCATCACGGAGTCGCTCAGCTTTGCGAACTTGGCGGGAAACTTCTCTTCGAGCTCGCTTGCACTGAGATTGCGGTAGGGGCTGTCGTCTGAAAGTCCAGTAAGGCGAAATAGCTTTGCCGTTGCCATGTTCGCATTCTTGAATGTTCCTTCGAAGAACTGTACGACGGATGTCAATCTCTGCTGGCCATCGATGACCTGCTGCTCGCCCGTGTCGGGGTCTGCATAAAGGAACAGGGCAGGGACCGGGAGGCCAAGTAGAAAGGACTCGATCAATCTACTTGCTTGGCGCTGTGTCCATACAAATTTGCGCTGGAAGCCCGGAATCTTGAGTTGGCCTTTTCGCCACTTGGCCACAAGACCTTCAAGGGTGAAATCTGCCGGAATCGAAACGATTTCGTAATGCGATGCGGTTGTAGCTGCGTCAGCTTGTTCACTCTCGATCGCTTGAACCGGACTGTCCTCGTCTAGGGCGTGAATGTCGGGTTCGGCATCTAGGTTGATGGCCGTGGATTGTCCCTGGTTCTCATTTGTCATGGAGGAGAGTCTAGTAGGCTGTCGAAGAGTGTTTCCAATACATCTGTCCCGCTGCCTCGGAGTAGCCGGGGGATTCCCTCAAGAAATCTTCCCGCAGTCGTATAGACATGTGGGGCTGTATCACGCCTGCGCGCACACCCCCGGCGCGCACAAACCCCAACCTCCCAACTCCACAAGATTTCTTTCCCCGCTCCCCATCGCCATTTCCGCGCGCCGCCCCGACTGCACCACCCGCCAGCGCGCGCACGCCCGCGGCGCCGAGCGCCTCTCTCTCCAGACGGACATCCCGGCTCGGTTACGGGCGGCCGCCGGCGTCGCATCGCGGCGAAGCATCGCTGGATGGCGGACGGCGCGGCATAGACCCCTCTTCGACCGGCAGACCTCGCATTCCAAGTGCGCGGCTCCCGGCTCGTACGGAAGCGTCGCCACCCTTCGCCGGACCGTTCGTCCGACGCCCCGTTGGGCCTTCTGCGCCCCGGCCGCGCGTGCTCGCCGCGATGACACTTCCGCCACCGCAAGCTTGCGCCGGACCACGACGGAGAACCCAGCGGGAACCAGCGCCGGACAAATCTTGTGTGTGTTTCCACGCCGGCGCGGACACCCGTCCGCGCCGGCGCTTCATGTCTCATCAGAGCCGCGTGCGCGAGCACGCGGGGCGCGCCCGAGCGCAAGGACACCGCCCACCTGTCGGCCACGGCCCGGCGGCTCGCGCCACCGGCTCGGCTCCTACCGCACCGGATCCAGCGGCGGGATCCGCAGGTTCCGATCCGGGTTGCTGTTCGGTGTCGAGTCGAACGGGTTCACCATCGGCCCGATGTAGTTGAGCCCGGCGCCGCTCAGGCTGAAGGGCGTCCCGATGTCCATCATCGTGTTGTTCCGGAACACCGACCGCGCCGCCGTGCCCGACACGCCGACCGAGCTCAGCCCGCGCCCGAAGAACTCATTGTTGTGCACCGTGTTGAGAATGCCGTGCATCTCGAACCCGGCCGCGCCCGCCGGGATGCCCTGCACGATGTTGTGCGCGATCGTCGAGCGCCCGGTGCTGAACCGGATGAGTGCGTTCGGCGTGCCCGTCGTGCCCTGGAAAGCGATCTTGTTGTAGTAGAACGCGACCTCCTCGGCGCACTCGATCGCGTGCTCGCCGGAGGAGAGCGGCCCGAGCATCACCCACACGCTGTCTTCGACGCGCGACCCGCGCCCGAAAGTTGTCGCGACGACATCGGGGTCGTTGAAGTCCATCATCCCGTAGTTGCGCTGCCAAAGGACGAAGTCGTCGGCGTCGACCGTCCCGTCAGCTTGGCTGTCCGTCACCACCGCGCCTTCGGCGAGACTGAACGCCACGCCCCGCACGACCTCTTTCACTTTGGAGCCGACGACGACGATCTCCTTGGGCTTCTTCGCGACCACGCCTTCACCGCCGCGCGTCTCAACGTTCGTCATGAATAGCCCGTCCGCCTCGATCGCCGGCGCAGCGCTGTTGCCGCTGATCGTCGAGTCGCTGATCGTCAGCCTGCCGTCCGCCTGGAAGATCCCGCCGTTGTCGATGTACCCGCGCTTCAGCGTGATGTCGCCGTGCCAGAAGACCGCGACCCCAGAAGAGCCCGAGACGAGCACATCGATGTCCTCGAACGCGACATGGTCCTCCTCCGGCGAGTTGCTGTCGCTCGGCCCGACCCACTTCACCGCCCACGCCTCGAAGCCCGCGCTGTGCATGTTCTGCACCTTCGCGCGCAGCGGCACACCGGTGTTGTCGAACATCACGAACGCGTTCAGCGTCCCCGGGACGCCGCGGATGCTGAACCCCATCCCGTCAATCGTCACCGGCCCGGGCGTATCGATGTAGACCCCGTGCAATCCGGCCGTCGTCACCAGGATGTCGCCCGAGAAGTAGTAACTCCCCGGCGCGCTGATCACATGCTGCGCGATCGCGCTGCCCGGCAGGTCGTTCACTGCGACACGCGGCTCCGGACCGGGCGTCGGCAACACCGGCCCCGCCGGCGGCGTCAGCGGCCCCCCGGCGACACCGCCCTGCGCAAAGGTGAGCGTGATCAGTCCAAGCACGGCGGTGGCGGCGGGACGCATGGCGCAGTCCTCCATATCGAGCGACGCGCACCCGACGGCGACACGCCGCATCCGCCCATTGCAACGAGATTCGGGCCGAAACCGTCGGAGGAATTCGCGAGATGGATCGTTTTCTCGGGAGAACCCCCAGCCCTTGCGCTCTCAGCAGCCGCCCCAGGCGCCCAGCAAAACGCCCAGGTCGGCGCCGTCGGTTGTCCCGTCGCCGTTCATGTCCGCGGCCGGCGTCCCCCATGCGCCGAGCATCAGCCCAAGATCGCTGCCATCCGTCACGCCGTCTTCGTTCAGGTCGGAAGGACAGGGCAGCACCGCCGCCCCGGTGTCGATCGCGGCCGTCACGCCGTAGTTCCCCTGTGGCGGCGCGCCAAAGTACAGGTTCATCGAATGTTGATTCGGGACGACGACATCGTCGATCAGGTCGGCCGGGGGCAGCGGATCTGCGGCGAGAAGGGTGGGGTCGAAGATGAGCGTCACCGTGCCCGACTGGATCGGTTGCCCGTTGATCGACGGACCAATGATGTTCGACCCGCCAGTCGCCATCGAGACCTTGTCAAACGACGAGAAGTTCTGCACATTCATCTGTGTCGCCGACTGCAGGTTGAGCGTGCCCGTCCAGATCGCGCTGCCGGCGCGGAGCACGACGACCTCGACGCCGACAACGCACCCCGGATAGGCGCCGAAGAGATTGCTGCTCGTGGAGACATCCGCGCTCGCGGTGTCGTAGGAGAAGGTGTACCGCATCCGGTCGCCGCTCTGAAAGAACCCATCAAGTTCCGGCTGCCAGCCGAGGATTGCGCCCTCGTACGACACCGTCTCGATGCCACCCTCCGCGCTGCCCGCAACGCAGGTGAGCACGAGCGCGCAACCACACCACAGTCTTGCCGTCCGCATGGCCGTTCTCCGTTTCGAGTCCCGTTCGCTTCGGGGCGTCCGGCAATCAGTCGCCCCCAACAGCGAGACGACATCCGTGCCCGCCGCGCCCAGCGGTTCCACCGCCGACTGGAATACTGAGCGCGATTGCGGGATTTGCCCCGCGCCCCGACGGACCCTGTGAGGAGGTCGCGCCATGTCAGCGCCCGTACGAGTCGCCTCGTGGATTCTGCAACTGCTCGCCGCCGCGATCATCGGGCAGACGCTCTTCTTCAAGCTCACCGGCGCGCCCGAGACCATCGCGCTCTTCGAAGTGGTGGGGGGCGAGCCGGTCATGCGATACGCGACGGCGCTGATGGAGCTTGTCGCCGTCGTGTTGCTGCTCGTGCCCCGCACCGCAGCCCTGGGCGGGCTCGCGGCCGTCATCGTCATGACCGGCGCCATCGGCGCGCATGTGACGAAGCTTGGCATCTCGATCGACCCGGTCGCGCTGGGCAACCCTGATCTTGAGCCGCTCGCCGGACCGTCGCTCTTTGTGCTGGCCGTTGTCGCGTGGCTCTCGGGCGCGGCCGTCGCGATCATTCGCCGGCGCAGCCTGCCGATCGTCGGCGCGAAGCTCTTCGGCGCCCCGGCGCCCGCGGCGCAGCCGGCGTGATCGTCAGCCAGCCCAGCCCATCGCGAGCATCGTCAGCCACGACGCGCCGACGCCCCACGCGAAGCTCAGGAAGGTGCCGATGATGATGTACTCGGCCTCCATCCGGTTCTGCGTATCCTTGATCTCGCCGAAGCGGAAGATCGACTTCGCCGCGATCAGGAAGCCGACGCCCGCCTCGATGCCCATCACCATGAGCAGGAAGATGAGCGTGCGCTCGAGCGTGCCGATCGCCTGCCCGCCGCGCGACAAGCCGCGCGAGGGGCGCTCCGACGCCGGCCTGTCCTCCGCGGCCTTGTTGAGTTCATCGAGATAGGGCTGCGTCGCAAGCCCGACCACCACGCCCCCGACGCGCGCCGCGACGATCCAACCACTGACGATCACGAGCAGCGCCGTCATCGGCGTCGGCGCGGGCGATTCGCCCTCGGGCAGCACTTCGAGCATCAGCCGCGCAATCAGCAGCAGCGAGACGACATGCGCCGTCTGGTCGATCACCAGCGCGCTCAAACGCACGCGCACCGAGGCCTCCGGGTGCGTGACGAGGAACCCGCGCTGCACCGTCTCCTTCACAAGGTCGATCGCAAAGTGCGCGGCGAACACCAGCAGCGGCAGCAGCCACAGGTTCCACCCGGCGCACAGCACATACGCGAGCAGTGCGTGCTCGCCCGCGTGGACCGCGAAAGTCGGCAGGTGCAGGCGCCCCTTGCGATCAACCTCGGCGCGCGTCTGCGCGAGGAAGTCGATCACCAGGTGGGCGCACAAGAGGGGAATGAAGATCGCGGCGAGCACTGGGTCGATCACGGGCGTCCCTCCATTCAGGTGGTCGCGGCCTGCCGTTTCGTGCATCGGCGCCGGTACGCCTCCAGCGTGAAGGCGATCGCGTCCCAGTGCGCCGCCGCGAGGTGCCCCGCGACCGCCGGTTGGCTGATCGAGGGCGTCCAGAGTTCGCCGATGTCCTTCTGCGTCCATCCGAGCAGGGCGCCGCGGACGGCGCGCGCCTGTCGCGCGGTCCAGCCCGTCGCCAGCTCGTCGAGCAGCCGGCACGCGACATCCCAGTCATTCAGCGTCGAACCCTCCGGCGCGGCGTACACGAGGCGCCGGTCGCCCATCGCCTCCAGCGCCCGCCCCGACAGCCGGAACGCCTCGCCGTCGCCCTCGAGCACGCGCTCCGGGATCGACTCGGCCTTCCCGACGCCGATCGCGATGCGCGTATCCACAGGGTCGCGGCTTTCGGGCTCGACCTCCGCGCGCAGATGCGCCCGGAAGTACAGCGCCGCCCAGAGTGCACGCGCCGGGTCGAGCAGCAGCAGTTGCCACCCGTCGCCGCGGAAGATGCCCAAGTCGAGCGGGGCGTCCGTGCCGAGTTCCGCGCGGATCACGCCGGCCGCGTCGCGCATCACGCCGTGCAGACGCCCGCGCGCATCAGCGTCAAGCGCCGTCGAGCCGACGACATCGCCGGTGAGGATGCAGATTCGCCCGTGGGGGGGGTGGGCCATGATCGCCCTCCGTATCGGCGATCAGCATAGATGAATATGCCTATTAAATCAAGAAATAGGCATATATGCACATCATATGAACGCCTCGCCCTCGGTGCGGACGAGGACCTGGTAGGCGTCGCTGAGCCTTCTGGTTATCGGGCCGATCGTTCCCTCGCCCACAGGACGCCCGTCGAGTTCGGTGACGGGGGCGAGTTCGCCCATGGTGCCGGTGCAGAACATTTCGTCGGCCGCCGCGAGTTCGTCTGGGGTGATGTCGCGCTCGCGCGACTCGATGCCGTTGCGCGCGCAGAGTTCAAGCACAGCGGCGCGCGTGATGCCTTCGGGGCACGCGACGGTGGTCGAGGTGTGCACCACGCCCGAGTCGACGATGAAGATGTGGGTGGCGTTGGTCTCGGCGAGGCAGCCGCGCGTGTCAAGCATGAGCGCATCGTCCGCGCCCGCGCTGTTCGCCTCCATCTTCGCGAGGATGCTCGTGAGCTGGTTGCACGCGTGGATGTGCTGATTGAGCACATCGGTGGGTGGGCGTCGGTGCTGCGCGGTGATGAGGCGAAGGCCGGCCTTGTCGTACACGGGCGCCTTGTGCTCGGCGAGTATGAAGAGCGCGCACCGGCCGACATTCACGCGCGGGTCGAGGCCGCTGGTGTACTTGAGGCCGCGCGAGAGCGTGAGGCGGATGTGCACGCCGTCGCGCATGCGGTTGGCGTCGAGCGTGCGCCACAGCTCGCTCTTGATGTGCTCGCGCGTGGGGACGCCCTGGTACTGCAGCATCGATGCTGATTTGCAGAGCCGGTCGAGATGCTGCTCGAGCCGGAAGATACGCCCGTCGTAGAGGCGCAGCCCTTCCCACACGGCGTCACCGTTCTGGACGGACGAATCGAAGGGGCTCACGCCGGCGCGGTCGCGATGCACGAGCTCGCCGTTGATGTTGACGAGGATGTCGGCGTTGCGGGGGTTGAAGGTCTGGAGCATGGCTGAATCGGATGATGATGGTTGAAGAGACCCCTCACCCCGACCCTCTCCCCCAGGGGGAGAGGGAGCGGAGGCGCTGGTAGATCCGCTCGCACTCGCGCAGGAGCGCCGTCAGGCGTGTGGGGAGTTCGTCGGTTGACTCGCGCGGCGGGTCGAAGCCGGTCGAGCGTTCGACATTCGCGTACCAATGCTCGGCCCACACGCCGTCGGACGCGCGGCGGCCGGGGGGCCAGGCGAGCATGCGGTCGGTGTATTCGACGCCCAATGATTCGCACATCGCGCGGAGCGCGCGGGGTGGATCGGCGAGGATGTCGGCGCTGTCGAAGACCGGGGGCGGCGCGCCGGTGCGCTCGGCGATCTCGTCGTACAGGCGCTCCTGTTGCGGCAGGCCGGTGTCGTCGAGCGTCGGGTTCGGCGTGACCTTCGCGAGCGAAATCAGCATGCGGCGCGGCTCACGTAACAGCATGCAGTGGCGAACCTTCCCGAGCCAGTCGAGCGGCACAGCGGGCAGCATGTGGTGGCACATGTGCTTCTGATAGAAGACGGCGCGCCCGCCTGGCACGGGGCCGGTGAGGAAGGCGATGACGCGGGCCGGGTCCGTCTCGTGCTGCGCGATGACCTCCGCGGCGCCGGGATGCTCGAGGCCGGTTGTCTTCAGGTAGTGCGCATAGAACGGCTCATCGACGACGGCGCAGTCGCCCCGCGCTTCCCACGAGCGCATCATCGCGGTCGAGATGTTGCGCGGGCCGGACCACATCGCGATGCGGACCGCGCCGGTTTCGCCAGCCATGCGCGCGAGTGTAGCGGCGTCTAGAGCAGCGGCGACGGCGGAGGAGTCGGCGGGCCCTCCAGCAGCACGGCGCCGAGCGGGCGCGCCGCCTCGCGCCGGCGCTGGTCCTTCCTCAGGCGCCCCGTCTCCTCGATCGAGAGCCGCTCCACCGGGAAGGCGGGCGCATCGAGGGACTCATCGAGGTCGATCGATGCGTCCGGCGTCTCGAGGCGCACGAGCGTGATGTGGGGGATGAAGCGGTCGGCGGGGTCGCGGCGCGGGCTGCGCGCGAGGCGCTGGGCGAGGCGGCGCTTCAGTTCCAGCAGCATGGGGGGCGTGTCGAGTTCCACGACGATGCGCCGCGTCGGCTCATTTCGGGGCATCGAGACGAGGCGCAGCGGGCGGAGCCAGAAGGGGCCGAGGCCCTTCGCGGCCCGGCGGATCGTGGGCATGAGGGCCGCGGCTTCATCGGGCGTCGCGTCGCCGATGTGCTGGACGACGACGCGCAGCCGGTCGGCGGGGGTGGTGAGTGCGGCGGGCAGGTCAAGGGCGCTGGTGCGCGTCGCGAAGTGGCGGGCGAGGCTGGCGGGCGGGTGCACGACGATCGCGAGGCGCATCGCCTCCGCGGCGCGGCGGCGCTTCGGGCGGCGGGGGCCGGGATCGCGGGGCCTGCCGGGCATGCACGCATTGTGGCGATCCGCGCCGGTTCGCGTCGGCAACCCCGTGGCGTAGACTTGGCCCCATGTCTGCCCAGAGCCCCGCACAGCACGCGACGCCCGTCTACCTCGAGACCTTCGGCTGCCAGATGAACGAGCTCGACAGCGAGCTGGTCGCCGGACAGCTCGCGGCCCTCGGGTACCGCTTCGTGCGCGAGCCCGGCGAGGCGTCGGTCGTCCTCTACAACACCTGCTCGGTGCGCGACCTCGCTGAGCAGAAGGTGCGGTCGCGCCTCGGCGAGATGGCCGTCCGCAAGAAGGCGGAGCCCGGGCTGGTCGTCGGCGTGCTGGGGTGCATGGCGGAGCGCGACGGGGAGTCCATGCTCGGCAAGTTCCCCGTCGTCGATGTGCTCTGCGGGCCGGCGGAACTCGACAAGCTGCCGGGCCTGCTCGACAACGCGGTGCGCACGCGCAGCGCGATGCTCGCCGATGAGGACGCGGAGGCGCGGAAGCGGGCGCACCAGCGCTCGAGCCGCGAGATCGCGCTGCAGGGGAGCGCCTCGCGGCGCAGCGGCACGCTCGCGGCGGCGGGGGATCGGCTGGAGATGCTGGACCTGAGCCGCGCGGTGTCGCCGACGGATCACGCGGGCTCGGCGTATGTCCGCATCACGCGCGGGTGCAACAAGTTCTGCACCTACTGCGTCGTGCCGCACACGCGCGGCGCCGAGATCCACCGCCCGCCGGACCACATCGTCGAGGAGTGCAGGCGTCTCGCCGACGCCGGTGTCATCGAGGTGACGCTGCTCGGGCAGACGGTGAACCACTACCGGTTCGAGCACGGCGCGGCGGTGACGGTCGGCGGCGTCACGCAGCCGCAGAAGGGGCGGAGCTACCAGGGCGGCCACCGGCGCGACCCCTTCGCGGGCGAGCGGGTGACGACCTTCGCGGATCTCCTGAAGCGCATCCACGACGAGGTCCCGGGGATTCGAAGGCTGCGCTTCGTGACGAGCTACCCGCGCGATTTCGGCGACGATGTGCTGGAGGTGATCCGCGATTCGCCGCGGATCTGCCGCTACCTGCATGTGCCGGCGCAGTCGGGCAGCGACAGCGTGCTCCAGCGCATGAACCGCGGCTACACGGTGGCGGAGTACCTGGAGTTCATCGACCGGGCGCGGTCGTTCCTCGACCAGCCCGAGATCGGGCGCCCTCTGACGATCGCGGGCGACATGATCGTCGGCTTCCCCGGGGAGACGGACGAGGACTTCGCGGCGAGCGTCGCGCTGCTCGAGCGGGCGCGCTACAAGAACTGCTTCATCTTCAAGTACTCGCCGCGCCCGGGCACGGTGGCGTTCGACCGCATTCCGGACGACATCCCCGATGAGGTGAAGCGCCGGCGCAACAACGAGCTGCTCGCGGTGCAGCACCGGATCAGCGACGAGATCGCGCAGGCGCAGGTCGGCAGCACGCTCGATGTCTTCGTCGAGGGCGTGAGCGCGCGCGAGCGGAAGAAGCAGCAGGCGCCGAAGGGCATGGTCGCGCTGACGGTGGGGGGTCGCGAGGACGAGGCGCCGCCGACCGGCGAGATGATGCAGCTCGCGGGGCGGACGGACGGCGATCTGCTGGTGCTCTTCGACACGCCGCAGGGCGTCGCGCCGGACGACCTGATCGGGAGGATCATCCCGGTGCGGGTGACGCGGGCGAATGTGGTGACGCTGTTTGGGGAAGTGGTGTGAGCTGCTGGCGTGCACCAACAAAGGGCGGCAGATGACGCTGCGCGAATTCTCGATCTTCTGCTTCGCTGCTTGCATCGTCCATGCCTTTGCGTCGACATCGGCGGTCGCAGATGGAATCCGTGTGCACGTCGCTGTTCGCGATGCTGAGGAGAATGCTCTGGCTGGCATTGCAGTGGTGGCGATGAGTGGTGGCCCCACAGCCCGAGGCGTCACTGGCCCCGACGGGAATGTCCTGCTCGAGCTTGATCCGCCGCCCCAGTGCGAGCGTGTCTATGTCGCGGTGTCCGATGCCTTTGATTGGCCGGAAATTCCGGGTGTTGATCTTGAACGGTTGCGCGCACGAATGAGCGTGTCGACCAAAGACACGCTTTTTCCGCGTGCGCGCTGGATTGAGATTTCGCGCGATGTCGCAGAATATAAAGTTCTGCTGCAGTGCTATCCTGCGATCATGGCCTTTGGTGAGTTCCGGTTGCCAGGCGGCATTGCGCCTCCGGCGTACATAACATCAATGGGTCTTGTCCGGGGCCGGGAAATCCCTGATCCCGGTACGGAATCATTCTCGATCGATATGATTCCGCAGGCGAAGGAGCAAGTTCTGCTCTTTCACTTTGAGCGCCATCACTATGTCTATGCGCATTACCTTTCGCAGGATGAGACATTGCGCGACATAGACCTTGAAGTGTTGCAGATCCAACCAGCAGGCGGCTTTGGATCGCTTGATGGTGCGATCACATCCGTAGACGAGTGGTCCAATCGCTACCTCGGCCTCTATGAGCCCGGCTTGACGCTCGTCTCCACCCGGGTGGCGACTGATCACACGGCCTACGACCTCGTCGCCGAGGTCGTCGACGGCGCATGGAGGCTCAAGGTGTGGGGAGGCGAAGTGCGGCCGATCCAGATCAGGGTAGGCGAGTACTTCGTACTGCCGGGCATGCTCATGCGGACCGGGGCTCAGGACCGGGTGTTTCGACTGCTCATGGGGCCAGAAGAGACCTCGCCACCAGTTCCAGTCGTCCGCATTCAGGCAGGGGAGGGTACAACAGTCATGTTTGACCTGATCGAGCTTGACGATGCGCTTCGCGCCGCAGGCTACTACGAAGCCGAATCAGACTTCTGAAGGACACGGGCGGGCAAGCCGCCCCGTGGTGCAGCCGCGTTTGGCTCTGCCAAGAGGGAACTCGGACGGGGGTGATCACCCGCTTCGGTAATTCTCCTCGATGAGCTCGATCTCCGAGGCGTCAACGGTCTTCTGCCACTCGAACTTATCTGTCTGAGTCCATCCGCCGTCGCGCTCGGCCCAGAGACCGTCCGAGGTGATGATCCGAAAGGCACCGTCATCGACAGCTCGGAGGACGAGGCAGCGAGTGCCGCGGTACATGCACCGGCTCAGTCTTCTTATCGTTATGGAGCTTTATCATGGCACGGCTCAAAGCAGCCGTACCATGGCACCCGATTCGGCTTACTCGTTCGCCGCGCCCATCCGTGCCGCGCTCTGCTCGGCCAGCCACTCGTCGATCTCCTCCACCACGCGTTCGTGGAACTGCTTCACGCGGCGCACGGGGAGGCTTGATGGGATGTCGTTGACGAGGATGGCGAAGGCGACAGTGCGGCCGGTCTCGGGATCGGTGACGAAGCCGGAGAGATTGCTGACGCCGTTGAGGTAGCCTGACTTGGCGCGCACCTCGGCGGTGAGGGTGGACTCGCGGAAGCGCTTCGCGAGAGTGCCGTCTTCGCCGGCGACGGGGAGGCTGGCGTAGAAGGCGTCGCGCAGGGCGGTGTCGCGCCAGACGGCGCCGAGCCAGTCGGCCATGAGGTCGGGGGTGACCTTGTTGTCGCGGCTCATGCCGCTGCCGTCGGCGATGGAGAGGCTGCCGGCGGCCTGGGGGCCGAGGATGCGCCCGGCGACCATGCGCATGACCGCGGCGCCGCTGGCCCAGCTGCCGGGCTGACCCGTCACCTCGTGGCCGAGTCGCTTGAGCAGCGCCTCGGCGTAGAGGTTGTGGCTGTCGACATTGCAGCGCCGGAGGACGACATCCAGCGGGGTCTGCACGACGGCGACGAGTTCGCCCTCGGGCAGCTCCTCGCTGGGCTCGGCGCGCCGGACGGTGGGGGCGCCGAGGTTCGCGCTCTCGAGGCGGTCGCGCAGCAGGCGGCCGAAGATCATGGCGTTGTCGTGGAGCGCGACGGCGACGGGTTCGCGCGTGGCCCAGCGAACATTGCCGTAGAGCGTCATCTCGTTGCTCGTCAGCACGCGCGAGACCCAGAGGGTGTTGGCGCCGTCGGCGACGGAGCGCCCGAGGTTGCGCACGCGCAGCCAGGGGGCGCTCGGGACGAGGCGGAG
>JBICHM010000365.1:0-6801 GCA_043101835.1 Phycisphaerales bacterium
GAGCAGGCGATCCTCGTCCTTGGTGCTGCGGCGGGTGGACGAGTGTATCGCGAGGGGTCACTGCTGATCCGCCGATCCTGCCGGCGCGGGTCCGGGTTGGTGGACCTTGGTGGGGATCACCAGCGTCTTTTCGTACAGCAGCCGCCGCGGATCGAAGGTGGGGAGGGGAGCGATGTTCGGCCGGAGCACGATGTTCACCGGCCCGGGGCGGATCGCCGGCGCTTCGCCGACGACCGTGGTCCATCGGCGCTCGGGCGTGATGTAGACCCAGCCGATCGGGTGCTCGACGCCATCCTGCTCGAGCAGGACATCCGCCGCGACATCGATGGGCGCCGTATCGAGCAGCAGCTTCACCCCGACGAGGTCGGAGTGCGGCGAGCGCCACGCGTAGTTGCCGCAGCGGTCGCAGTCGCCGAAGTCGGGGCGGCTGAAGGGTGTCTCGACAAGGCGCGGCGGGGGCAACGGCTCGCCCTCGACACGGATGGTGGTCTGAAGCGGCATCGAAAAGGCCAGCAGCGGCGGCGCGGGGTTGGCGAGATCGGCGAAGTCGTGGTCATCGTTCGGGTCCGTGAGCTGATGCACACGGACTGTGACATGCGCTGCGATCGTGTACTCGCCGGGCGAGGATGGCGCGACCAGCAGCGCGGCCGGCGACGCCCGCCCGGCTTCCGCGTAGCGCGCCCAATCCCAGATCGGGCTCTGGGAGAGCAGGCCGTTCAGATCTGTCGCGCCGCTCAGCCGCACCCAGTCCGCCGCATCGCCGGCCAACTCCAGCGATATCGTGGCCGGCGTCTGCAGGGAGCTGCCGTACTGAGTGCCCAGCTGCGCACCGACGAGAAATGCCTCGCCTGGCCGGAACGGTCCCTCGCTCGCGGTCGACAGCCGCGGTCGGAGCGTCGCGACGATCATCCGCGTGAGGTCGTTGATCCCGATGCGGCCCGCAGTGATCTCCGCATCGAGCGTGTCGGGCGACAGGTAGAAGGTGCGCTGCGCGCTGGAGAGGTCGAGCACGAGCGCGTCGATGAGCATGCTCCGGTGCCTCGCCGACAGCGCATCCGTCGGCAGCAGGCCGGTCAACGCCGCTGAAATCTCGCCCGGCACGCGGCCCGTTGTCGCCAGGACGGCGTCGAGAACACCCTCGCGGAGCGCATCGGTGCGAGGGCCCGACTTGTCCCATCCCATGTCCGTTGCGACCATCGATGTCAATGGGTCGTAGCTCGATCTGAATGCGGGCGTGTTCTGTTGGCGGAGGACGGTTGCTTCTGCAATGGCCGTCAGTTCCGGCAGCGAAATGAGATCCCTGCTCCAGCGTCGCTCCAGTTCCGCTCGAATTGTGGCGGCGCGCAGCGAGAACGGATCGCGCGCGGTGCGCACGCCCTCTGCGAGCGCTTCCGTGCTGGCGAGGCGTGCCGCGACTACATGCGCGTTCCGCCACGCAGGGGCCGCGGCGAACCCGATCGTCAGTCCGCCCGCCGCCATGAGGACAACCCCAATGCCGATGACCGCATCGGGGCTTAGATCGCCATCGCGTTGATGTGTCGCAACCGATTCACCGCATTCAGGGCAGCACACGACTGTTGCGGGAAGCCCCTGGAGCGGGTAGCTGCATCCGGGACAGGCGCCGAGTCCGAGCCGGCGCCACGCAAAGCCGCGCCGGAGCAGGCGGATGGCGAACGCGACGGACGCCAGGCCGAGGAGGAAGACGATCAGCGCCATGGCTGCGAAGGTAGTCGCGGAACGCAACAATGCAATGTTGGATCTTCAGATGTGTCGAAGCCCCTCGCTACCGCACCGTCACGCACCGCCGGATCTCCGGCGCCTCGGCGACGAGCGGCCCCAGCCGTTCCCCCGCCGCGATGAAGTGGGGGGTCTGGAAGTGGCGGTCGAGCGCGGCGTCGTCGGTCCATTCCTCGACGAAGGTGAAGACGCCGGCGTTCTCGCGGTCGCGGACGAGGTCGTACTTGATGCAGCCGGGCTCTGCGCGCGTCGGGGCGACGAGGCTCTCGAGCACGGCGCGGAGGTCTTCGGCTTTGCCCGGCAGCGCGACGACGCGGGCGATCACGATCACTGGGGACTCCGGCATCGAGCGGCCTCCGGCGGCGCTATTTCACCAGCGAGCAGCGCCGGATCTCGGGCAGGCCGTCGAGCATCGGGTCGATGCGTTCGTAGACCGCCAGCATGTGGGGCTGCTCGAGGTGCTCGTCGTAAGCGCGGTCGCTGCGCCACTCCTGGACGAGCAGAAACTCAAAGGGCGTCTCGCGGTCCTGCAGCAGTTCGTAGGAGACGCACGCCGGCTCGGCGCGCGTCGGTTCGACGATCGAGGCCAGCAGGGCGCCCATCCTTTCGGCGAGATCTGGTTTGGCGCGAACACGGACGACGATCCGCACCGTCGGGCGTGACGACGCCGGCGGCGGGATCGTCGTGTCGTCGTGCGCGCTCACCACTTCCGTTCCTTCGGCCCGGTGTACTCGCTCAGCGGGCGGATGAGACGGTTGTTCTGGTGCTGCTCCATGATGTGGGCGCACCAGCCGGTGATGCGCGCCGCCACGAAGATCGGCGTGTACTGCGGCACGGGAATGTTCATCGCGAAGTACGTCATGCCGCAGGGGAAGTCGACGTTGGGGAAGATGCCCTTCTCGTCGGACATGATCTTCTGCACCTTCTCGCCGATGTCGAACCACTTGAGCGCTTCGCCGCCCTTGCCCTCGGCGTACTTCTTGCCGAGCGCGTGGAGGATGTCGGCGCGGTGGTCGCCGTTCTTGTAGACGCGGTGGCCGAAGCCCATGATCTTGCGCTTGGTCGCGAAGGCGTTCTGCATGAAGCCGTCGACCTTGTCGATCGTGCCGATCTCGCGCAGCATCTCCATCGCGGCTTCGTTGGCGCCGCCGTGCAGCGGGCCCTTGAGGGCCGCGATCGCGCCGGTGACCGCCCCGTGCATGTCGCTGAGCGTGCCCGCGATGACGCGCCCGGTGAAGGTGCTCGCGTTGAAGTCGTGCTCGGCGTAGAGCGTCAGCGACACATCGATGATGTGCGCTTCCTCGTCGGTCGGCTTGCTGCCGGTCATCATGTAGAGCAGGTTCGCCGCGTGACTCAGCGACGGATCCGGCTTCACGATGTCGCGACCGTCGATGCAGTTCTGCATGTGGCCGATCATCGTGGGGATCTTCGCCAGCAGGCGCTTGCTCTTGCGCAGCTCGGCCTCGGGCGAGTTGTCCTGGCAGTCGGGGTCGAAGTGGGCCAGGTAGCTCGTCACCGTGCGGAGCACGTCCATCGGGTGGGTGCTCTTCTGCGTGGCGATGGCCTTGATGAGGGCGACGGCGTCGGCGGGCAGCTCGCGCTCCGCGACGACATCCTTCTTGAAGGCCTCGAGCTGCGCCGCCGTCGGCTTCTCGCCGACCAGCAGCAGGTAGGCGACCTCCTCGAAGGTGGCGTTGCTCGCCAGGTCGTCGATGTCGAAGCCTCGGTAGATCAGGCGGTCCTGATCGACGGCGCAGATCTCGCTCTGCCCGGCGACGATGCCCTCGAGTCCCTGCTTCGGCTTGGCGGTGGCGGTGCTCATCGTGACTCCTCCGATCGAATGTCGCTCAACGCGAGGTCGTCGCGTCGGCGGCGGGGGTGGTGCTGGTCGGGTGATTCGCGGCGGCGCTGGGGAAGGCCCACGCCTCGCCGGGAGTGTAGCGGAGAAGGGCGTACAGCTCCTTCCGCGTCTGCATGCGATCGAGCAGCGTGGCGGCGGATTCCTCGGCCTTCAGCGCCCGCAGCGACTCGGTCACCGCATGCATCGCCAGGCGCAGCGTGGTGACCGGGTAGATCACGCAGTGGTACCCGAGGTCGGCGAAGCGGCCGAGGGAAAGCATGGGGGTCTTGCCGAACTCGGTCATGTTGGCCAGCAGATACGGGCCCTTCCTGGCGCCGTAGCCCCGCAGCGCGTCGGCGAAACGGCCGAACTCCTCCTCGCTGGCGAGGCCCTCGGGGAAGAGCATGTCGGCGCCGGCGTCGACATACGCCTTGGCGCGCTCGACGGCCCGGTCGAAGCCTTCCACGCCCCGGGCGTCGGTGCGGGCGCAGACGAGAAAGGCGCCGCCGGAGCAGGCGTCGCGCGCCTGGGCCGCCATCGCCACCTTCTCCTGAAAGTGCTCGATCGACACCAGCGACTTGCCGTCGAGGTGCCCGCAGCGCTTGGGGAAGACCTGGTCCTCGATATGGAAGCCCGCGGCCCCGGCATTGGAATAGTCCCACACCGCGCGCGCTGTCATCTCGCCCTCGCCAAACCCGGTGTCGGCGTCGCTGAGAACGGGCAGCCCGCTGCTGGTGGCCACCTGCCGGATGATCTGGCAGAAGTGGTCGAGGCCGAGGAGGCCGATGTCCGGCACGCCGCTGGCGGCGGAGATGGCGCCGCCCGAGACGTAACAGGCGTCGAACCCGGCGTCGGCGACCGCGCGCGCGACGAGCCCGTTGAAGGCGCCGGGCGTGGCGACGCAGCCGGCGTCCATAAGAGCGCGCAGGTGGGCGCCGGGGTGGGCAGGCGGGGTGGAAGCGTCGGTTCTGGCAGTCGGCATCGGGCCATCCTAGGTCAGCGGGGATCGCGCCGGCCCAAGGACGACGGAGGGGAACCGGCCCGGGAAGCGGGGCGTATCGGAGGGCGGATCGGCCCGGCCGTCGCGATGGCGTTGGCGGCGGGAGGCGGATTGAGAACGGGCGCGGGTCATGGCGCGATGTGTTGCGAAGCGAACGGTCCGCGCCGCGGCTGGGGCGCCGTCGTACGAACTTGACCACCTGCTCTATGCGTCCAGGCGCGTGCGCATCGGGTCATTCCGGTGCCCGGTGTGGCACCCGCGATTCCACGAATCGGGCCCGGTCGGCGGGCACCTGGTCGTCTTCCCGCGCACGAGCGTGGTGATTACGCAGGCCGGCTCCGAGCCGGTCGTCGCTGACCCCAACACCGCGATGCTTTACAACCGAGCGCAGGAGTATCGGCGGGACCGCCTGCACGCCTGGGGTGATCGGTGCGAGTTCTTCGCGTTCGATCCCGGCGTGGTGGTCGAAGCGGTGCGCGCGCTCGAGCCCCGCGTGGATGAACGCGCCGATCGGCCATTCCGCTTCGGGCACGCCCCGGCCGATGCGCGCGTGTATCTGCTCCAGCGTGCGGCGGTTGAGCATGCGACGCACGCGCCGTCGCCCGATGCGCTCTTCCTCGAGGAGACCGCGCTCGAGGTGCTCCAGGCGATCGTCGCCGCGGCGCACCGGGCGCGAGGCGTCCGGCCGTCGCGCCGGCGCGCCGACACCGCGAAGGCCCACCGCGATCTCGCCGAGGGGGCGAGATCGCTGCTGGCCGAGCGGTGGAACGAATCGCTCGCGCTCGAGGACATCGCCGAGGCGCTGCACACCTCGCCCTACCACCTCTGCCGCGTCTTCCGGCGCGAGACGGGGTCGACCATCCACGCGTACCTCGATCAGCTGCGCGTGCGCGCTTCGCTCGAGCGCGTCGCGGACCCCGGCAGCGACCTCACCGATGTCGCGCTGCGCTGCGGCTACTCCAGCCACAGCCACTTCACGCGCGCGTTCGGCAAGGCCTTCGGCGTGACGCCGTCGGGCTTCCGGCGTGAGGCCGCGTCGCGATCGCAAACGGGCACGAATGTGAAAGCCCCTCGCTGACGCGCTGGGCACACTCCATCTCGGATTGACGCGGGCGATTCGTTGCCGCGCCGGACGACTCCGGCGCCCCCGCGACAGACGAGAGGAGTGTTCCATGCATCATCGAACCTACACCACCGCGTCCGTTCGGGTCGCTGGCGCGCTGGTCGTCGCCTGCGGCCTCGCCGGCGCCGCCGATGCGCAGTTCGTCGAGCCCGACGCCGCCGCGCTGCAGACCTTCACCGGCCAGTCGGGCGAGAGCTACGGCTGGGCGGTCGCCGACCTTGCCGACATCGACGGCGACGGCGTGACGGACGCCATTTCGGGGGCGCCCTTCAACGCCGCGAACGGCCCGCGCAGTGGGCGCGTCGAGGTGCGCTCCGGCGCCACCGGCGCGCTGCTCTTCGCGTTCGTCGGGGACTCGACGGAGGACTTCTACGGCTACGCAGTGGCCGACGCCGGCGATGTGGATGGCGACGGCGTCAATGACATCGCGACCGGTGGCCCGCGCGCCGACGGATTCCTCGGGCAGGTCGTCGTGTGGTCGGGCGCGACGGGGCAGCAGATCCTGAAGGTGCAGTCGCCGGCGGGCTCGCTCTTCCTCGGCGCCGCGGTCTCGAGCGCCGGCGATGTGAACGGCGACGGGCGCGCCGATGTGCTCGGCGGCGCGCCCTTCAACGGACAGGGCTTCCTGCAGGGCGCGGCGTATGTCTTCTCCGGCGCCGACGGCTCGATCCTGCGCACCTACACCAGCCCCGCGAACGCCGGCTTCGGGTGGGGCGCAGCGCTGACCGGCGATGTCGACGGCGACGGCGTCGGCGAGCACATCATCGGTGCGCCGGGCATGGGCTACGCCGAGGTGTACTCCGGCGCAACCGGTGATCTGCTCTACCGCTTCGACGGCGACCCGACCTGGGGCGCCTACGGCCAGTTCTTCGTGGCCGGCGCGGGCGATGTCGATGGCGACTGCGTGCCGGACTTCTATGTCGGCGACTTCGCGGATCGCACCGACCCGAATGTGCCCGGCCCCGCCAACGGCGCCGCGTATGTCTACTCCGGCGCCGACGGCAGCCGCATCATGCGCCTCACCGGGCAGCCCGGGGACGGCATGGGGTGCGGGCGCGGCGCCGGCGATGTGACCGGCGTCGGCTACGACGACCTCGCCAT
>JBICHM010000366.1:0-5000 GCA_043101835.1 Phycisphaerales bacterium
CCGAGGAAGACCGGTCGCTCCTCGCTCGCTCCGTCTTCGTGGATGTCGCCGGCGACAGCGAGCGGGTGTGGGCGACGGACCTCGCGCTGCGCTGTTCGGGGGCGCAGGCGGTCGTCGCCGACGGCGGCGGGCTGTCGATGAGCGCCAGCCGGCGCCTGCAGCTCGCGGCCGAAGCGGGGAATGCGCTCGGCCTCCTTGCGCGACCGGCGCGCGAGGCCGGCGCGATCTCCGCCGCACGCACCCGATGGCTCGTGCGCCCGGCGCCGGTGGGGGAGAACGCGATGGAGCGCGACGGCCCCGGATGGGCCATCGAACTGCTGCGCTGCAAGGGAATGCGGCCTGATGCGGAGGGCGCGCGACGGTGGGTCGCGCGCTGGCGTGATGCGACGGGCGATGTCCATCTGGATGCCGACGCTGGCGACCGATCTCGTGCGTCGGCGCGAGCGCCGAACCAGCGCCGACGGCGCGCCTGAGGACGGCCGCGCCCTCCTGCTCGTCGGGCAGACGCGTGGGGCGCAGGCCGTCGCGCACTGCTGCGACCGCGCGCGCGCCGGGGGCGGGCGCCCGGGCATGCCGGCGGGCGAGGCCCAGGCGCTCTTCGCGCCGGGCGAGGTCCGCGCCCTCGACGACGACCCCACGCGCACGCAGGCGGACCTCGAGCGCCTCGCGCGCTGGGCGTGGCGCTTCGCGCCGATCGTGGCGGTCGATCCGCCGGACGGGTTGTTCGTGGATGTGACCGGGTGCGAGCGGGTGTCTCGCGGGGAGCGGAATCTGGTGCGCAGCGTGATGCGGGATCTCGGGCGTCTGGATATCGCCAGCCGCGTGGCGATCGCCCCGACCTTCGGCTGCGCCCGGGCGCTGGCGCGCTTCGCGCCGCATCGCGGGTCGATCGTCGGCGCCGGCGACCAGCGCGCGGCCCTGGCGGACCTGCCCGTCGCCGCCCTCGGCGTCGGCTTCGACATCGTCGATGCGCTCGCGGAAGTGGGGGTGGAGCGCCTCGGGCAGGTGATGGACCTGCCCCGCGCCGGCCTGGCGTCGCGCTTCGGCGACGAGGCCCTCCTCCGCCTCGACCGCGCCCTTGGGCAGGCCATCGAGACGATCGAGCCCGTCCGCCTCGCGCCCCGCTTCGTCGCCGCCCGCGAGTTCGACGGCGCGGCCACGCAGATCGAGGCGATCGAGCAGGCCGCGCGGGCGCTGCTGGGGGAAGTCTGCGCCCAGCTGGCTCGCCACGAGCGCGGCGCCAGGCGCATCGACCTCGAACTCCTCCGCCTCGACGCCTCCCCCGTCCGCCTCCACATCACCCTCGGGCGCCCGACGCGCGATGCGAAGCGCCTCTGGTCGCTCCTCGGTCGGCGACTTGAAGGGGTCAACCTCGGCTTCGGCGTCGAGCGCATCGCCCTCGGCGCAACACGCACCGGACGCATCCCCCACGAGCAGCGCGGGATGCCCGGCGCCGGGCGCGACCTCGACGGCGAGCGCGCCCTCGCCGAGACGCTCGACGCGATGGCCAACCGCCTGGGAGCGCAGCGCGTCACGCGCATCGAGCCCGTCGAGTCGCACCTCCCCGAGCGCGCCTTCCGCCTGCGCTCGGCGATGGAGGACGCCCCGCCCCAGCGCGCCCGCATCGCGCCGGCGCCCCGCCCGACGGCGATGCTCGACCGCCCCGCGCCCGCGGAGGTCATGTGCCTCACCCCCGACGGCCCCGTCGTCTCCCTGCGCTGGCGCGAGGGCGAAGGACGCATCGTCGCCAGCGATGGCCCCGAGCGCCTCGGCGACGAGTGGTGGCGCGGCCCGCGCGATGCGCCGACGCGCGATTACTTCCGCGTCTGCGACGAGCAGGGGCGCTGGTGGTGGCTCCTCCGCGAGGTGGAGACCGGCCGCTGGTTCCTCTGCGGCGGATGGATGTGATGGGAAAGAGACGCAGAGACGAAGAGACGGAGAGACGAAGTGCCGGAGCATCCTGACCCCAAGGTCTGGACCCACCCCTTCAAGACGCCGCGCACGGACCGCGCCCCCGCGCCCGCCCCGCGCGCAACGACGCCCTACGCCGAGTTGTCCGTCACCACCAACTTCACCTTCCTCACCGGCGCGAGCCACCCCGAGGAGTTCGTCGAGCGCGCCGCGGAACTCGGCTACGCCGCCGCGGCGATCAGCGACACCAACACGCTCGCCGGCGTCGTGCGCGCCCATGTCGCCGCGAAAGAAGCCGGCGTCCGGCTCGCCGTCGGCTGCCGCCTCGTGCTCACCGAATCGGACAACCTCGCCATGCTCGTCTACCCCACCTCGCGCGAGGCGTACGCCAACCTCTGCCGCCTGCTGACGCTCGGCAAGCGCCGCGCGGAGAAGGGCAAGTGCCGCCTGTCGCTGCACGATGTCGTCGGCTTCAGCGCGGGGCTGCTGTGCGTCGTCGAGCCGCCCCGCGTCATCGACGACCGGGGCATCGAGACGCTCATCGGCCTGCGCCGCGTCTTCGACGACGACCGCCTCTCGATCGCGGCGTCGCGCCTCTACACCCACGAAGACACCACGCGCCTGCGCATGCTGCGCGACCTCGCCGCGCATGTCGGCGTCCCCCTCGTCGCGACGAACGCGTGCCTCTATCACGACCCGTCGCGCCGCGCCCTGCAGGATGTCGTCACCTGCATCCGCGCGGGGTGCACGATTCAGCGCGCCGGCCTGCGCCTCGAGCCCAGCGCCGAGCGCCACTGCAAGGCGCCCGAGGAGATGGCCCGCCTCTTCGCCGAATGCCCCGGCGCGTGCGAACGCGCCGCCGCCGTCGCCCTTCGCGCCGCGTCCTTCAGCCTCGACGAGATCCGCTACGAGTACCCCGTCGAGGACTGCCCCGAAGGTGTCACGCCGACCGAGCACCTGCGCAATCTCGCGTGGACCGGCGCGCGGGAGAAGTACGGCGGCGCCGTGCCTCAGAAGGTGGTGCGGGCGCTCGAGCACGAACTCACGCTGATCGAGGAGCTCGGCTACGAGGCGTACTTCCTGACCTGTTATGAGATCGTGCGGTTCGCGCGATCGCAGGGCATCCTCTGCCAGGGCCGGGGCGGCGCCGCGAACTCGGCGGTCTGCTACTGCCTCGGCGTGACGCCGGTCGATCCGGCGCAGTTCGAGCTGCTCTTCGAGCGCTTCGTGAGCCGCGAGCGCAACGAGCCGCCCGACATCGACATCGACTTCGAGCACGAGCGGCGCGAGGAGGTGATCCAGCACATCTACGCGAAGTACGGGCGCTCGCGCGCCGCGCTCACGGCGGAGGTCATCAGCTACCGCGCCCGCAGCGCGGTGCGCGATGTCGGCAAGGCGATGGGGTTGTCGCTGGACCGCGTGGACCTGCTGGCGAAGAACCTCGACCGCTGGAGCGACGGCCCCGAAGACGAGCGCGTGCGCGAGATCGGCCTCGACCCGCGCGACCCGACGGTCCGGCGCGTCATCGACCTCACGCAGCAACTGATCGGCTTCCCGCGCCACCTCTCCCAGCATGTCGGCGGCTTCGTCATCACCCGCACCGACCTCTGCGACCTCGTCCCCATCGAAAACGCCGCGATGGCCGACCGCACCGTCATCGAATGGGACAAGGACGACATCGACGCGATGGGCATGCTGAAGGTGGATGTGCTGGGGCTGGGGATGTTGACGGCGGTCCGGCGGGGGTTGGAACTCCTGGGAAGAGACGGAGAGACGGAGAGACGAAGAGACGAAGTGAAGAGGAAGAATCATGGCGCATGTGAAGACATTTCGGGATCTCGTGGCGTGGCGGAAGGGGATGGAGTTGGCGCAGGCGGTCTATCGGGCGACCGACGCGATGCCGCGGGAGGAGCGGTTCGGCCTCACGATGCAGATGCGCCGTGCAGCCGTGTCGATCCCGTCGAACATCGCGGAGGGCTTCGGTCGCGAGAGCCGGGCGGACCTCCTGAAGTTCCTGCGCATCGCGCGCGGCTCGCTGAACGAACTGAGGACGCAGGCCGAACTGGCGTCATCGCTCGAGAAGTTGCGGGGCGAGTCGATCCCGATCGATCTCGTCGAGGAGACCGACCGCGTCCTGCAAGCCCTCATCCGAAGCCTCGAGAAGGGCATGATCAGCCGCTAGCCCCCGATTTCACAACCACTCCGTCTCTTCGTCTCTCCGTCTCTTCGTCTCTCTACGACGCCTACTACACCATCGCTTCCTCCCCTACGGATCCCTCCATCTACACCATGCTCTGCCGCGCCGACACCATCGGGGTCTTCCAGATCGAATCGCGCGCGCAGATGACGATGCTCCCGCGCATGAAGCCGCGGGAGTTCTACGACCTGGTCATCGAGGTCGCGATCGTCCGCCCCGGGCCGATCCAGGGGAAGATGGTGCACCCGTACCTGCGCCGGCGCGCGGGGGAGGAATCCTTCTCCTTCCCGAGCGCCGATGTCGAGCGCGTGCTCGGGCGCACGCTGGGCGTGCCGCTCTTCCAGGAGCAGGCGATGCAGCTGGCCATCGTCGCCGCGGGCTTCACGCCCGATGAGGCCGACCGTCTGCGCCGCGCCATGGCCTCCTGGAAGCGCAAGGGCGACGAGATCTACCGCTTCGGGCAGAAGATCATCGACGGCATGACCGAGCGCGGCTACCCGCGCGACTTCGCCGAACGATGCTTCGAGCAGATCAAGGGCTTCAGCGAATACGGCTTCCCCGAGAGCCACGCCGCGGCCTTCGCGATCCTCGTCTATGTCTCCGCCTGGCTGAAGCGTCACCACCCCGCCGCCTACGCCGCCGCCCTCGTCAACAGCCAGCCCATGGGCTTCTACGCCCCCGCGCAGATCATCCGCGACGCCCAGGAGCACGGCGTCGAAGTGCGGGGTGTGGATGTTGGGTGGAGCGGGTGGGACTGCACGCTGGAATGGAAAACCGAACCGCGATCGAAAGATCGCGGCCCCCGCCCGACCGAAGCAGATGCACCGAACCCCGCCGACGACGCCCCATCCACCTGGGGCCGCGCAGGCCCCGCGCTGCGCCTCGGCATGAG
>JBICHM010000367.1:0-3081 GCA_043101835.1 Phycisphaerales bacterium
CGCACGCAGTGCGATCGTGCGGGTGTCCCCGAGCTTGCGCTCGGGGCTCCTTGTCCCTTACCCCTTCTCCCCGAAGCAGGTCCCCACCGCCCGCGCCGCGTGCAGCACCTCGTTGTCCATCGGAATCTTCCGCTGCTTGCCCGCCGCGTCGAGGAGGCCGACATCGGTGATCGCGCCGTTCCGCGTCACGACCAGGCGGCCCATCTTGCCCTCGGTGACGAGCTGCACCGCGCGGTGCGCGAGGGCGGTGGCGAGCACGCGGTCGCCGCTGGTGGGCGTGCCGCCGCGCTGCACATGGCCGAAGACGACGGCGCGCGATTCGATGCCGGTGCAGCGCTCGATGTCGTCGGCCAGCTGCTCGCCGACGCCGCCGAGGCGGATCGGCTCGGGGCTCGTCGGGTCGATGCGGCTGACGGTCTGCTGCCCGCCGGCCTTGTGCGCGCCCTCGGCGACGCAGATCAGGCTGAAGCGCTTGCCGTGCTCGCTGCGTGCGCGCACGAAGTCGCAGATCGCGCCCAGGTCGTAGGGGATCTCGGGGATGCAGATCACATCGGCGCCGCTGGCGACGCCGGCGTACAGCGCGATCCACCCCGCGTTGCGCCCCATTACCTCCGCGATCATCGTGCGGTGGTGGCTGCTCGCCGTCGTGTGCAGACGGTCGAGCGCGTGCGCGGCGATCTCGACGGCCGTATCGAAGCCGATCGTGATGTCGCAGCCGTGCACATCGTTGTCGATGGTCTTGGGCACGCCGACGCAGTTGACGCCCCGCTCGACGAAGGGCGCGGCGCAGGCCATCGTGCCGTCGCCGCCGATGACGACGAGCGCATCGAGCTTGTGCTGCTCGAGATGGCGCATGCAGTCGTCGGTGACATCCTTGAAGATGGGGTCGCCCGACTCGTCCCAGCCGACGGCGAACCGGGCCGGGTTCGCCTTGTTGCTGGTGCCGAGGATCGTGCCGCCGAGCGTGAGGATGTTGCTGACATCGTCGCGGCTGAAGGTGCGGATGCGGTTCTCGATGAGGCCGAGGAAGCCGTCCTCGATGCCGCAGACCTCGAGCCCGTGCTCGAACATCGCGCTCTTGGCGACCGCGCGGATCGCGGCGTTGAGGCCGGGGCAGTCGCCCCCGCCGGTGAGCACGCCGATGCGTCGAATGGATGCGCCCATGCGGGATCTCCCTGGAGGCGGGCGGTCGGAACCCGAACCCTACCCGGTCCACACCGCAGATATCGGTCGTCTCGGCGGGTTTCCGCAGGCCGGATGCGCGCCCAGCCGCCGAAAGTGGAGTTGCGCGTCGTCAAGTCCAACGGACGGTGATATCGTCTGGACAGGCCCGTGCGAGTCCCGCCGATCCTCACGCGGCGGGTGGGTGGTGCGAGGCGCCGGGAGGCCGAGACGTGTTCAACCAGACGACTGAGTATGCCCTGCGCGCGATGGCTGTCCTGGCGCTCGAGCCTGACGTGCGCGCCTCGTCGGGCGCCCTCGCCGAGCGCACCCAGGCGCCGATGGACTACCTCTCCAAGGTCCTCCAGTCGCTCGCCAGCGCTGGCCTTATCGAGGGGCGGCGCGGCGTGCGCGGCGGTTACAAGGTCACCCGCGCCCCGGAGAAGATTCAGCTCCTCGACATCATCAACGCCGTCAGCCCCCTCGAACGCATCCGCGAATGCCCGCTCGGGCTCAAGAGCCACGGCGTGAACCTCTGCCCGCTGCACCGCAAGATGGACGAGGCCATCGGCGCCGTGGTCGACATCTTTCGCGACGTCTCCCTCGCCGATCTGCTCAACGAACCCGGCGCCAGCACGCCCCTGTGCGAGCAGCGCCCGTCCGGTCAGTCCGGCGCCTCCCTCACCGTGGGGGGCGGGTCGCCTTCAGGCAACGGGCGCAAGGGCCGATAGATCGTGCGGGGACCGGGGGCCCGTCCGCCCGGCGCCCCCTTGCCCCGGAAGGCAGCACGATCATGCCCAAGCCGATCAACACCCCGGCGCACGCCGCGCGACGCGTTGCGCTGGCCATCGCCTGCGCCGCCGCGCTCGCGCTCCTCACCGCCTGCAGCCGGGGCGAAGCGCGCAGCGCGCAGGACATCCGCGAGACCTACGCGCGCCAGCTGGTCGAAGGCGCCGCGAGCGGGTTCACGGTCATCAAGGCCGATCGCTACGACGCCGCAACCGGCATGCTGCACGACATCCGCATCGAGGACGGCGAGCGCATCATCCACGCCGAGCGCGCCGAGATCCTCGTCTCGACCGAGATGCAGACCGTCAGTCTGCGCCTCTACGAGGTCGTCGGCGCCGATGAGACCACCGGCGCCTTCATCGATCTCGAAGGCCTCACCACCGACCCCGCGCCGATCCGCGTGGGGCGCGGGGGCGAGTGACGCGAACGCTCACCGACCGGCTGCGAGGCGCGCCACCTCGTCGATCTCGGCCTCGGTCGTCCGAAACCCCACGATGCACACGCGCAGCGCCGGTCGCTCGTCGACGCGCGTCGGGCTCAGCAGGAACCGCCCTGTGGCGTTGATGCGCTCGAGCGCCTGCGCCGTCGCCTGATCGGCCTCGCCCTCGCTCGCGCCCGGCGGGCGCACGCGGAAGCACACGATGCTGAGCCCTCCGGCGACGCGTTCGAGCGTCGGCGACGCCTCGATGTGCGCGTCGAGGCGTTCGCGCAGCGCGATGTGGCGGTCGATCTCGCGTGCGATCGCGTCGGCGCCGCGGAGGCGCAGGATGAGCCAGAGCTTCAGCGCTCGGAAGCGGCGCGAGAGTTCGACGCCGTGGTCGAAGAACGCGAACCGCTCGATGGGCGCGGTCTGGTGGACCTCCACATAGTCGCTGGTGGTGTGGAAGGCGTCGAACTGGGCGTGCTCGTCGCGGAAGAGCACGCAGCCGATGTCGATGGGCGTGAAGAGCCACTTGTGCGGATCGACGGCGAGCGAATCGGCCGCGCCGAATCCCTCGCGGAGCGAAGCGCCGCGCGCCGTCATCGCCGCGGGCGCCCCGTACGCGCCGTCGGCGTGCATCCACACCCCGCGCTCGCGGCAGAGCGCGCCGATCTCGGCGAGCGGATCGATCGCCCCGGTGTTCGTTGTCC
>JBICHM010000368.1:0-12324 GCA_043101835.1 Phycisphaerales bacterium
TCTTCGGGTTCTATCCGAACAAGCAGATCACGACGGGCGAGGGCGGGATGGTCGTCACCGACGACGACAAACTCGCCGACCTGTGCCGCTCGATGCGCAACCAGGGGCGCCCGGTGGCATCGACGGCGCACGCGGGCGCGCTGGGGCCGAGCCAGCCGCTGCAGCACGAGCGCATGGGCTACAACTACCGCCTCAGCGAGGTGCACGCGGCGATCGGCGTGGCGCAGATGCGCCGCCTCGACGAGATCCTCGAGAAGCGTTCGATGGTGGCCGGCGCGTACATGCAGCGCCTGATGGGCACGAGCGACATCACGCTCCCGACGGTCGACCCGCGCACGCAGATGTCGTGGTTCGTGTTCGTCGCGCGCCTCGGCCCGGTGTATTCGCGCGACGAGCGGGACCGGATCGTCGCGGGGATGCGCCGGCACGACATCGGCTGCGCCGACTACTTCCCGTGCATCCACCTGCAGGGTCACTATCGCGAGCTGTTCGGCTACAAGCCCGGCGACTTCCCGATCGCCGAGAGCGTGAGCGCCCGGACGATCGCGCTGCCGTTTCACAACCGGTTGACGACCGCCGAGATCGATTTCGTGGCGCAGACGCTCGAGCTCATGATCTCGCGCGAGAACATCAAGCGCACCTGACCGGCGCGGCGCGCCGGCATCACCACGGAGGAGACGATGGCCACCGCGATCCAGGGCGACGTTCGCGTCGAGAAGGACACGATGGGCGAGATGCAGGTCCCTGCGCAGGCGCTCTACGGCGCCAGCACGCAGCGGGCCGTGCTCAACTTCCCGATCTCCGGACGCCCCGTGCCGGCGTCGCTCGTCCACGCGTACGGCCATCGGAAGGGCGCGTGCGCCGAGGTGAACCGCCGGCTCGGCCTGCTCGATGACGGGCGCGCTGCGGCGATCGTCGACGCGGCGGGCAAGGTGGGCGCCGGCGAGGTGGACGGACACTTCCCCGTCGATGTCTTCCAGACCGGCTCGGGGACGAGCACGAATATGAACGCGAACGAGGTCATCGCGAATCTCGTCTGCGTCGCGCGCGGAGCGGCGGTCGGGTCATCGAAGAACAAGGACTACCTCGACGCCGGCGGCGTGCATCCCAACGACCACGTGAACATGGGGCAGTCGTCGAACGACACCTTCCCCACCGCGCTGCACATCGCCGGCGCGCAGGCCATTCACGACCGGCTGCTCCCGGCGGCCGAACGCCTCGCCGCGTCGCTGGAGGTGAAGTCGCGCGACTTCGACGACGTGATCAAGATCGGGCGCACGCACCTGCAGGACGCGACACCCATCCGCCTCGGGCAGGAGTTCAGCGGGTACGCGGCCCAGATTCGCAAGGGTTGCGAGCGTCTGCGTCGCGCGCTCGACGCCCTGTGCGAGCTCGCCCTTGGCGGCACGGCCGTCGGCACCGGCATCAACACGCACAAGGCGTTCGGAGCACAGGTCGCGGCGCACCTCGCGGAGCGCCTCGGCATTCCCTTCCGGGAGGCCACGAATCACTTCGAGGCGAACCACGCGCGCGACGGCGCAGTCGAGGCGTCGGGCGCGTGCAAGACGCTGGCCGTCAGCCTCTCGAAGATCGCCAACGACCACCGCCTCCTGGGCAGCGGGCCGCGCTGCGGGGTCGGCGAGTTGCGTCTGCCTGCCGTGCAGCCGGGCTCGTCGATCATGCCGGGCAAGGTGAACCCGGTGATCTGCGAGGCGGTGGTGATGGTCGCGTGCCGCGTGGTGGGGAACGACGCCACGGTGACGACCGCCGGCCTTGGCGGCGTCGGCGGGCTGCTCGACCTGCACGTCGGCATGCCGGTGATCGGGGAAGCGTTGCTCGACTCGATCGAGATTCTCGCCGGCGCGTGCGAGACGCTGCGCGCCAACTGCATCGAGGGCCTCGAGGCGGACGAGCAGCGCTGCCGCGAACTCATCGAGGGCTCGCTGGCGATGTGCACGAGCCTCGCGCCGGTGATCGGCTACGACAAAGCGGCGGCCATTGCGAAGCAGGCATTCAGCGAGGGCCGGACCGTGCGCGAGGTCGCCTACGAGGTCTCGGGGCTGGATCGCGAGCGCGTCGATGCGCTTCTCGACCCGCGCTCGATGACCGAGCCCGACGCTGGCTGACAGACATGGTCAGCGCCGTCGGCGCATCGCGATGAGGCCGGCCAGCGGCATCGCCACCAGCGCGCCGGGCGACGGGAAGGTCGCCAGGTCGAAGGTGTAGACGCCAGACGAACCGTCGGTGAACTCGGCGATGAATGCGATGATGTCGCCGTCGAAGGACTCGCGTCCGATGCGAACGCGCGAGACGGACTTCTCGTCCTCGAGGTCGCTGGCGCGATCGACGAGTGTGATGATCTCGCCGTTGATCCAGGCGTAGAGCCCCTGCTGGCTCTGCGGGCCGGTGGCGGTGAAGACGACGCGGTCGCCGCTGACGGCGACATCCTGGAAGTCGCTGAACGTGCCGAAGCCGCCGGGGATGGGGTCGAAGAGGCTGGCGACACTGACGATCGACCCGCCCTGCACGCCGAGGTAGATCGTCGGGACGCCGAAGTTTCCCGAGCCGATGAACGCGGCGAAGGTGCCGTCATAGGAGAAGTTCTGGCGGATGCCGGTGAGCGGCGAGGTCTGCCCCGGGATGAACGAGTTGTTGTCGGCGAACACCGACACGAGGCCGCCGCCGGTCGAGAGGTAGAGCCCCTGGTTCGAGGACGACTTGCCCCAGAAGAGCGAGGCGCCGCCGCCGTTGACGGGATTCGGTCCGAAGTCGGTGAAGATCTGCGTGGAGCCCGGCAGCGACTGTCCGAGGCGGACGATGCGGTTCTGCTCGGTGATTCGGTTCGTCGTCTGGAAGATGCCCTCGTTCGACACGCTGCTGTTCGGCGTGAACGCCCAGACGGAGACGACGTCGCCGTCGACGGAGGGCATGCCGACCGTCTCGAAGAGCCTGGAGCCGCTGTCGGAGATGGGCTTGGTGTCGGCGATCGAGATCAGGCCGGTGGAGGCGGAGGAGAGGAACGCGCCGTCGAACCCGTCAAAGTCCGCGTTGAATGCGAACCGGAGGCCGCTGGCGGTGACCGAGGTGAAGGAATCGAAGGAGGTCGCGCCGCCGGGCGTGAGGGTGTCGTTCGTGACCAGACTGGAGAGCGTGACGCCGTTATAGCGCAGCAGTCCGCTGCCCGAACCCCAGCGTCCGCCGAAGTAGGTGAACCCGGCGGTCTGCGACGGGGCGATGTTGAACGAAGTGAAGTTCGCTCCCGCGACACCCGGGGCCGGCTGGCCGGTGTTGGCGACACGGGCGACCCATGTCGGCAGGGCGGTCGCCGTCGACGCGGCGACGCCGGAGAGCAACGCGACCACAGCCGCGCGCGCAGCGCTCATGCACATACCCTCATCTCCTCGGACGAAGTCCGACTCCTCGCGATTTCCCGCTCGTGGCCGCCCGGTGCAGGGGCGACCGTCCCTGTGCTGCCTGAGTATACGGGTGACCCGGCCGAATCGATCCACCTTTTTCAGCGGTCCGGCGCCGGACATCGCCCGAAATCACTGCATCGGGAGGCTCAGCCGGGTCGAAACCCTCCCTGCCACCACGCCAGGACCCGCCCATGCGACCACTCGTCTGGCTTCGAACCGACCTCCGCGCCCGGGACAACACCGCGCTGCGGGCGGCGGCGGCGCGCGCGGACCGCGGCGTCGTGGCGGTCTACCTGCTCGCGCCGGCCATGTGGGGGCGCCACGACGAGGCCGGGGCGAAGATCGACTTCATCCTTCGCAGCCTGCGCGAGCTCTCGTCGACGCTCCGGACGCGGAACATCCCGCTGCTCATCCGCGAGGCGCCTGGGATCGACGACGCGTCCGAGGCGCTGCTCGCCGTCGCGCGGGAGCACGATTGCGATGCGCTGCACTTCAACAGGCAGCACGAGGTCAACGAGCAGCGGCGCGACCAGCAGGTTGCCGACGCGTTCGAGTCGGCCTCGATCGAGGTGCGGGCGCACGACGACCAGACGATCTTTCCGCCGGGGTCGGTGCTGACGAAGCAAGGCTCGTACTACAGCGTCTTCACGCCCTTCAAGCGGGCCTGGCTGGAGGCGGCGCGCGATCGTGACGACCTCGACCCGGCGGGCCTTCCGAAGAAGCACTCGGACCTCGTCTGCGAGCCCGACGCGATCCCCGATTCGATCGACGGATTCGAGAGCGCGATCGACGCCGATCGCTGGCCGGGCGGCGAGTCGGGCGCGCAGAAGCGGCTCGCGTCGTTCTGCGCCGGTCCGATCAGCGACTACCACGAGGCGCGCGACACGATGGCGATCGACGGTACGAGCCGGCTGTCGCCGTACCTGGCGCAGGGCGTGCTGTCGGCACGACAGTGTCTGCGCGCAGCGCGGGATGCCAACGCGGGACGCTTCACCGGTGGTTCGCCGGGGGCGGAGACGTGGATCAGTGAGTTGATCTGGCGTGAGTTCTACAAGCACATGCTCGAGGGCTCGCCGCGCGTGAGCATGGGGCGGGCGTTCAAGCCCGAGACCGACGCCCTCGACTGGCGCAAGGACGAGGACGAGTTCGAGCGGTGGACGCAGGGGATGACGGGCTTCCCGATCGTTGACGCCGGCATGCGCCAGCTCGCGGCGACGGGGTGGATGCACAACCGGGCGCGCATGATCGTGGCGATGTTCCTGACGAAGGACCTCTACATCGATTGGCGCTGGGGCGAGCGGTGGTTCATGCGCCACCTGGTCGATGGCGACCTCGCGGCCAACAACGGCGGGTGGCAGTGGTCGGCCTCCACCGGCGCCGACGCCCAGCCGTACTTCCGCATCTTCAACCCGGTGCGCCAGAGCGAGCGGTACGACCCCGACGGCGACTACATCCGGCGGTGGGTCCCCGAGCTCGCGGGTGTCAAGGGCAAGGCGATCCACGACCCGTCGCGCCTCGAGAAGGCGGCGCGAGCCCGGCTGGAATACCCCGAGCCGATGGTGGACCACAGCGCCGCGCGAGACCGGGTGCTGGAAGCCTTCAAGCGTCTGAAGGACTGACGCTGGAGGCCCCTCGGGGAGTGGCGAGCGGACCGGCCGCGGCTATACTGGCGACCCGCCGCCGGAGCCCCGGCGGTGTTTCGGGCGATTGGCGCAGTTGGCTAGCGCGCTTCGTTGACATCGAAGAGGTCACTGGTTCGAGTCCAGTATCGCCCACTTGGTAGGTTTTCCGCACCGGCGCAGGCAACTGCCGACGACTGCGGGTCGCTGCTAACCGCTGGCGCCGCAACGGCTTCCGGCGGGTCAGCCGAAACGGGCTGCGCTTCGTCGCAGTCGCCTGCCGTCCCCTGCTGCACCGGATTCTGCACCGCTTCGTCGGCGGCTCGGGCGAAGTGTTCGTCCCGGACCTGCAGGTAGTGCTCGACGGCGATCTGCGGGGTCTGGCCGAGCCAGGCGGACACCACATGCGTCGGGTACCGCTCGGCCAGTTCGGTCGCGCGGGTCGCCCGGAGGTTGTGCCAGACCTTCGGCCACGGGACCAGCCCGGCCCGCTCGATGATCCGCTTCAGTTGCACCCCGAGGTTGGCGTGATGGCGGAGCGTCGGGATGACGAACTCGGCCCCCTCGTCGGCCTGCTCGAACGCCTCGCGGAGGATGCCAGCCAGTTCGGGGAAGATGGGCGCCTGCCGAATGCCGCCGTCCTCGTGGTGTTCCGTCTTCGGAGCGCGGATCGTGAAGCGGTCGCGCGCCCAGTCGATGTCGCTCCACCGGAGTTGCTGGACTTCCGAGGGAATCCGCAGCCCGGCGAAGCGACCGAGCGAGAACAGGAGGCGCCATTCGAGCGTCGGGCAGGCGTCCAGCACGCGCGCCGCCGTCTCGCGGTCGATGAAGCGGAGCCGCTCGCGGTTCGAGCGAACGAACCCCGAGAGATGGGCCAGCGGCTCGGCGTCCATCACACCCCGGCGGCGCGCGGCCTTGAAGAACTGCTTGGCGATGGACACCGACTTCCGAGCGGTGTTCTTCGACAGGCCCCGCTCGCCGGTCATCCAGTTCCACCAGTCGTCGCCGTCGCCCGCCGTGATCGTCCGCAGGTCGCGGGACTCGCCGAAATGCTCGACGAGGTGATTCCGCGCCCGGTGGAGCGTGAGCAGCGTTGACGGCTTCACATCGTGCCGGGCTTCGATGTAGTCGAGCGTGAACGCGCCGACGGTCGCGGCGGCTCGTGGTTCGACGAGGCCAGCGCGCGACATCCGGTCGTAGAGCGTTGGCGGAAGCTCGGCCAGCCACGCGGCGGTGGCTCGGGGGAGCGGCTGCTTGGAGAGCGCCGCTCCGAGGAGCGCATCGACATGACGCTGGATCGACTCGGCGTCGGCCTGCCGCATCGACCCCAGGCGGAGCGACCGGCGGCGGTTGTCCACGCCGGCGAACTGAACCTTCCAGCCGTTGCCCTCACGGTGCAGACTCGACATCACGCGGTCTCCGAGCGCTTGAGCCATTCGATGAGTTCGTGGCGCAGGAACAGACGCCGCCCGCCCTTCTTGTGGGACGGGAGGACGCCCCGACGCACCCACTCGTCCACGGTGCGGAGCCCGAGCTTGAGGAACGCAGCGGCGCCGTGCCGGTCGAGAACTTCGGATTCGCCTGGCTGACCGCTCATGCCGGGCTCGCTTTCGCGGAGGGGCGGCGGCCGGGCTTCTTCTTCTCGCGGGCGGCCTTGGACTTCTTGCCCACCGTCTCGACCTCCGAGACGGTCAGTTCCTCCCCGACCACGGCGGCGAGGGCGGACATGAACTTCGGGTGATCGAGGAGCTTCGCCACCAGCGGATTCGCGAGAGCGGCGATGCTGGCCCGTTCGTCCTGGAGCCCGTTCCGGAGGACGCGCTCCACCACGGCGGACCGGGATTCCCCGAGGGACTCGGCGATCGAGTCGATCTCGTCGACGAGTTGGGGGTCGAGGGCGACAGAGATGGGGATTTTCTTCATGCGCAGACTATTAGC
Organism: Phycisphaerales bacterium; assembly: GCA_043101835.1. Classification (GTDB taxonomy): domain Bacteria; phylum Planctomycetota; class Phycisphaerae; order Phycisphaerales; family UBA1924; genus JBICHM01. The sequence continues at coordinate 6,974 of JBICHM010000368.1, forward strand.
AGATTACGAATTCGGTGTCAAACGCCCTTTGGGCAGCAAATCCGAGGGCCTGCGAGCCCTCCACGCCAAAGCCGCTCCCCGGGGTCCTTCGTGATGGCCCTGATTCGGTAGCCTGATGCCATGAGTTTCGATGACGCCAACACAGCAAGTCCGGACGACTTCCCACCGCCTGATGTTGCCGTCATCGAAGTCGTCGCGCGATATGTGCAATCACTGATGGCCGAGCGAGGCAGAGGCCTTGTCATCGTCGCCGCGTCAGTGCTCGAAACCGAGATCCGCGAGTGCATTGACGCCTTGATGGTGTCTCCAGAAACGAAGGGCTCGCGTGACAAGTACTGTTTTCAACTGCGGAGTGGCGCGCTCTGGACAAATGCTCAGCTCGCATACAGTCTTGGTGTGTTCTCAGATGGTGAAATGTCCGCAGTCAATGTGATTCGACAAGCTAGAGATCAAGCGTCGCACCTGTGGACGGAAGTCGATCTCGGCAAAGACTCCGATTCTGTCAGACAGCTGCTGCTCCAGATTCCGTGGATCAAGTCGACGGGAAGGAGTGGGCATTCTCTCGAAGAGAAGCGCCTCAACATCGAGGGAGCACTACGAGGTGCGGTGGCATCACTTGCGATACAGGCGCGAGAGGCAAAGATCAGAGCGAAGCCCCGGAAGCCCGGCTACCGACTCCCCTTGCGAGTCACCGACGAACTGGCGAAAGCAGTTATGTCGGCGCGGCCGCCAGCGGAGCCGAGTTGAGAACCTAGCTCTTCGCGCGCTAGCTGCACGCTCCGATGGAGTCCGCCCGAATCATCGGTAGCGGCCTCGCTCCGGGCCGCCTGATTGTATTTGCGGGCTTCGCGAATCCCGTGCAAGTCGGTTCGGACGGCCCCCGCGCGATGGACGACCCCCGAGCTTTGCCTGGCGTCCCGGAGCGAGGCCAGAGTCTCCGTAGGGGCCGGCGGACGACCCCTGCGCGATCGGGCCGCGTCGAATCGCCGGGCGGTCAATCCCCAGCACGGCACGCGCCAGGCACCAAAAAAGTCTTGCATCACCTCCTGAGCGCAACTAGGGTCGGGCCGCACACGGGAGAAATCGCCACATCGAGCGGAGGAGTTTGGAGAATGCTGAGCGCGAAGTCTGTTCGCGGCGCCGTCTACGCGGCGGCGCTGGTCGCTGTTGCCCAGTCGAATGCGGCCGCGGCATTCACTCCATTCGAGTTCTCGTACGGCGGGACGGTCATCGTCAACGACATCGACACGGTCAACGGTGACTATCTCGAAGCAATGCTCGGCCCCTTTGGCGTCGCTGGCGAGATCACACTCGGATACGCCGCGAATAAGCCGCTCAACTTGGCCCGCGCAAGCACGAACCTCTCTGTAGGGGGGGTCGCAGGCGCGAAGTCGGACGACGGTCGCGTCGCCGCGCGTGCAGCGATGACCTCATCGCATACGGTCATCGGCAGCGCGTTTGGTGGGCAGGGTTCGTCTGTGCAGGCTGCCTCCGCAGACTCTCTGATGCAGTTCGACATGGTCGTCACCGGACCAACCGCAGGCGAGGCAGTAACTGTGGAACTGCCGTTTGCTGCCACTCTTTCGGCCTACCAGAGTCTGCCGTTTGGGGAGACGAAGGATATCGGCGTCAGCGGATTTAGCTTCGCGTTCCTCGACTTCGATGACAATCTCTCAGGGGTTGATTACGCGCTCGGACTTGGCTCCGGGACGATCCAGTCCGATCTGGTTGGCGTCCAAGAGTACGAGGCGGTTGTGGGCGAGGCATTCCAGGTGATCGTGCGTACTCGCACATACGGAACTGCGGTTGTGTACACACCGATGGGCGAGCCCGGGACAGTGCCAAATCCAGCCGGAGGCAGTTACTTCCAGCGGCTGGCCTCGTCGGTATGGCTCGGCGATCCCGCGGAGGATGGCTCGCGGGACGGCGCGACATTCTTCCGGCTCCCCGACGGCTACAGCGCCTACTCGTTGGATGGGTCGATCGTCGGGAATGTCTTCGTGCCAACGGCGCCGACTGTCGCACCGTTCGCATTCCTGGGACTGCTTTCGGCCAGACGCCGGCGATCCACCCCCTCCTGAGCCTGAAAGTCGTCGAGCAGCTCACATGACGCTGTCATCCGACGCGATCTCTCCTCGCATAGCCGCGAGGCGGTACTCAACACGATTCACGCGAGCCGCCGGAATCGGGGTCGCTTTCACGCGTGCCCCGAGCGCATCAGCGAGGTACGGCGTCGGCACACGCGGGCACTCGATGACCCACCGAATCGCGGCTCGATCGTCATAGTGGACGACATCCGGCGTGAAGCGCACGCCAAGGCGGGACGACTCGCGCCCGAGATCCTGCAACGAGGCCTCGACGACACCGAGGAAGCGGCGCCCGACCTCCCCTTCCGGCGTCACGAACTCGTGGATGAGCATCGTCGATTCCTGACACAGCGAGACGCGCTCGCCGACGGTGCGCCCGGTGGGCGTGCGGGGGCCGCGTTCCTCGCCCTCCGTGTCGCCATCGTCGGGTTCGGGCGAAGCGTCGCGAATGGCGGCCGAGAGCTCACGACACATGCCGATGACGCGCGGCGCCCGCTCCATCCCGTAGACGAACGGCGGCCAGCCGTTCCGGGGCGGCTTCGTGAGGTACTTTGAGATATACATCACGGCATGGGCAGCGTCGGCGTAGCAGTCGCGCGTGAAGTCGACCTGCTCGCCCACCCCCCACTTGCGCCAGAGCTGGTGTGCCAGGCGATAGTCCACCCGGCGGCGCGGGAGATCCGCGACATCGATCAGCACATGCCAATGCGGGAACCCGTTGCGCTGGAACTCGAGGACCCAGCACCAGATCCGTATGCCCAGCCGGTTCATGAGCTTCCGGATGTACTCGCCCTTCCGGACATGATCGAGGGCGGCTTCTGGGGAGGCGTGCCGCTTCGGATCCACCGTGAGCGTCAGCAGCCGAGGGGAGCGGATGAGGTGCTTCACGCGCAGCAGATCATCACGCGTCTGGCCCGCGAGCTTGGCGGCGCAGCCCTCGCAGAAGCGGGACTTGCAGCGGCATGGCACGGCGATGACTCTCGACTGGAGAGAGTTATTTCCGTTCCGTTCAAGCCTAGCGGCGGCTGGCGCCGCCGCGGCGGACGAGCCCCCGGCGGCGACACCTGGCCGGATGGAGGGCGCGGCGATCATCGGCGCGCCTCGAACGCTTCACACGCGAGGCGCGCGACAAGCTCGATGACCGCCGCCCGATGCTCGTCGGTGAGCAGCGGCCAGACGAGGACGATGTCCCGGAGCGGGTCTGATGAAGGGTCGTCGTCCTCCTTTGCACCGGATTCTGCACCGCCTCCGCCCGAATCGTCAGTTTCCCCCGAGGATTCGGCACATGCTCGGGGCCAGTATCGCCCACTTCGCGGCCCGCCCCACTGATCGTGTGAGGCGGGCCGTTGTCGTTGAGGCGGGACGGTGCGACGGGACGCGACGAATCCTCTGCGCCATGGTCGAGAATCGCAGCGGCGCCCCCTAGGGTGCCGCATCAGCGGTTGCCCGGAGCCGGTCGTCCGTCATCGGGCGCGGTGTCTGCACTGAGTTCGGCGGGGTTCGGGAGAAGCGGCGCACGAGCGCCGGAAGGGACGCCCCATGCTCACCGTCACCGACAACGCGCTCACGCATCTGGCCGGCATGCTCGACAACGTGGAGGGCGCGCCCGACGACGCCGCGATCCGGCTGATCGCGCAGCCCCAGGGCCTCGGCCTTGCCGTGGACACGCCGAACGATGGCGACAACACGGTCGATCAGAACGGGAAGACCGTCCTGCTGCTCGACGAGCAGATCTCCACAATGCTGGATGGCCGGACACTCGACCTGCAGCAGACCGAGCAGGGCGCAGCGCTGTCGATCAGCTGACCGCGGTCGCGCTCAGCGAGGCGCCGGCCGAAGTGGCGATGGGCGGATTCGAACCGCCGACCTAGGGTTTATGAATCCCTCGCTCTAACCAACTGAGCTACATCGCCGGAAGGGGGCAACTGTAGCCCCCTGCGCCGGGCCGTCAATCCACGCCCGCGCCGTGTGTGCGCCCCCACCCGGGCGCACCTGCGGGGCGGGCGTCGGCATGTATACTCCGCCCCGACCTCGGCCCCCGTCCGGCCCCGGGCCCGGCCCGGATTCGCCCCGGATCGCGGAGGATCGATGCGCATCGGTGTGCCCAGTCAGGTCTCCGGAAACGAGCGACGCGTCGCCATCGTGCCCGAGACCGTCGGGCGGATCCGCAAGCAGTTCGGCGAGGGTGTGGACGTCGTGGTGGAGACCGGCGCCGGTGAGGCGTCGTACATCCCTGATGACGCGTATCGCGACGCGGGCGCGACGGTCGGGAGCGCGGCCGATGCGTGGGGCGCCGACATCGTCGCCCTCGTTCGCCCGCCGGGCGCCGATGCGGTCGGCCGCCTCGGCGAGTGCGCGGCGGTCGTCGGGATGCTCAAGCCGGGGCAGGACGCGGACCTGTGGCGGGCGATGGTGGATCGGCGGATCAGCGCGCTGGCGTTCGAGGCGACGCCCCGGATCACGCGCGCGCAGAAGTGCGATGCGCTGTCGTCGATGAGCACGGTGGCGGGGTATCGCGCGGTGATTCGCGCCGCGGAGGCGGCCCCCCGCTTCTTTCCGATGCTGATGACCGCGGCGGGCACGATCACGCCGGCGAAGGCGCTCGTGCTCGGCGCCGGGGTGGCGGGCCTGCAGGCGATCGCGACGCTCCGCCGGCTCGGCGCTGTCGTCAGCGCATTCGATGTGCGCCCCGCAGTCGCCGAGCAGGTGCAGAGCCTCGGCGCCAAGTGGGTGGACCTTGGCGTGAGCGCCGAGGGCGAGGGCGGATACGCGCGCGCGCAGACCGAGGAAGAGCAGGCGAACCAGCGGAAACTCCTTGGCGAGGTGGTGGCGACGAACGACATCGTCATTACGACGGCGCTGATCCCCGGCAGGCCGGCGCCGCGCCTGATCGATCGATCGACGATCGAGCGAATGAAGCCGGGGTCGGTGATCGTGGATCTCGCGGCGGAGTCCGGCGGCAACTGTGAGGGCGCCAGGCCCGACGAGGCGGTGACGATCGGCGGCGCAACGGTGCTCGGGCCAACAAACCTGCCCGCCGAGATGCCGCTGCACGCCAGCACGCTCTTCAGCCGCAACATCCTCGCGATGCTCGAAGAGGTCGTGAAGGACGGGGCGCTCGCGATCGATCCGGCTGATGAGCTGGTCGGCGGCGCCCTGGTGACGCACGCCGGCGAGGCGCGCCACCGCCTGGTGCGCGAAGCGCTTGGCCTGCCCGCCGATGCGCCGAAGGGAGCGGCTTCGTGAACGAGACCGAGGTCCTGA
>JBICHM010000138.1:0-738 GCA_043101835.1 Phycisphaerales bacterium
CGCGCTCGCAGAAGTCGTAGAGCGACTTGTACGCCCCGCTCGCGCGCCGCTCCTCGACGATCGTCTCGATCGCCTTCGCCCCCGCGCCCTTGATCGCACGCATGCCGAAGCGGATGTGCCCGGCGCAGTTGTCTTTCGCCTCGTCCGGCCCGATCATCACCGTGAAGTCCGCCTCCGAGAGGTTCACATCCGGCGGCTTCACCTCGACGCCGATCTCACCGTTCGGCAGCGTCGTCTTGCGGCAGTCGTCGAGGTAGGGGATCCAGTCGGCCACCTTCTGCGCCTGGCTTTCGAAGGTCAGGAACGCCGCCATGTATTGCTTGGGGAAGTACGTCTTCAGATACGCCGTCTGGTAGGCGACGATGGCGTAGCCGGTGGAGTGGCTCTTGTTGAAGCCGTAGCCGGCGAACTTCAGGATGAGATCGAAGAGCTCCTCCGCCGCGCCCTTCGCCAGCCCCTTCGAGACCGCGCCCTCGATGAACTTCGGGCGGTTGGCGTCGATGACGCTGCTCTTCTTCTTGCTGATCGCCTTGATGAGCGAGTACGCCGCGCGAAGCGGGATGCCGCCCAGCTCGTGGACGATCTGCATCACCTGCTCCTGGTACACCATCACGCCGTACGTCTCGCTCGTGAACTTGTCCACGATCGGGTGCACGCTGGGGACCTTGTCCTTCCCGTGCTTGCGGCGGTTGTAATCAGGGATCAGGTCCATCGGCCCCGGGCAGATCGGAAGAGCGT